>JAJTBQ010000252.1 GCA_021286835.1 Thiomonas sp. | reverse complement strand
CGATCTGTCAACCCGATCCATCCCGGGCACATTGCTTGCTAGTGTTGGGAAAGGCGATCTGTTCAAAAATCTGTAACTCAGCTAATGTATCGCCCTGTCAGACTGATCCTGACTTCACAACACTACACACGACTTTCCTTTTGGAGGCTCATTCATGAAGCTCAAATATGTTGCTCCGCTGCTGGCCCTGTCCCTGGCGATCGGCACTGCTTATGCTGAAGACACCGTGACCGTGACCATCGGCAGCGCATCTCCGCTGTCCGGCCCGCAGGCCAGCTTCGGCCAGGACAACGCCAATGGCGTGAAGATGGCCGTCAAGGACCTGAACGCACAGAACATCGTCATCGGTGGCAAGAAGATCGTCTGGAAGGTCGATGCCCAGGACGATCAGGCCGACCCGAAACAAGCCACCACCGTGGCGCAGAAGTTCGTCGATGAAAAGGTCAACGGCGTCGTCGGTCACCTGAACTCCGGTTGCACCTTCCCCGCTTCGCGCATCTACAACAACGCCGGCATCCCCGACATCACCCCGTCGTCCACCGATCCCAAGATTTCCACGCAGGGATTCAAGACCTTCTTCCGCATCATCGCCAACGACAACGCGCTGGGTTCGGGTCTGGCCAACTATGCCAAGACCAAGCTGAAGGCCAAGACCGTCGCCGTGATCGACGACCGTACCGCCTATGGCCAGGGCGTGGCTGACGTGTTCGCCAAGACCGCCCAGAAGGATGGCATGAAGGTTGCTGATCGCGAGTACACCACCGACAAGGCTACCGACTTCTCGGCCATTCTGACCAAGATCAAGGCGTCCAACCCCGACGTCATCTTCTACGGCGGCATGTATCCGCAGGCCGGTCCGCTGGTTCGCCAGATGCGCCAACTGGGCATCAAGGCCACGCTGATGGGCGGCGACGGCATCTGTGCACCGGAACTGGGCAAGCTGGCAGGTGAATCGGTCGCAGGCACCATCTGCGCCGAAGGCGGTTCGCCGCTGAACCAGATGCCTGGCGGCGAAGCCTGGAAGAAACGCTATGACGCCGAGTTCGGTGCCAGCGCGTTCCAGCTCTACTCGCCCTACTCGTACGACGGCGCCATGGTGCTGGCCCACGCCATGATGAAGGCCAAGTCGGTCGATCCGAAGAAGTACCTGCCCTTCATTCAGAACGTCGACTACAACGGCGTGACCAAGAAGAACATCCACTTCACCAAGACCGGCGAACTGGTGGGTGCGACCATCACCATCTCCGAGTTCGACAAGGATGGCAAGAAGAGCGTGGTTGCCGTGCAGTAAGGCGGCACGTAGGGACGCGTGGCGTTCACGCTTGTCTCTCGCGATCACTCAAGCGCCCCTCGGGGCGCTTTTTTTGACCAGTTCGCAAGAAGCCGCAAGTCTTGCGCCGCCCAGGGCAACAAAAAAGCCGAGTGCGTGTCAGGCATCTCGGCTTGTATCGGGGGCAGACCTTGCGATCTGCGCCTTCACTGCAGCAGCGTGTGCTGCGTATACATTACTTCTTCAGCGACAGGACCCACTCGGCCAGTTGCTTGGCCTGTGCGGGGGTGACCTGCGGGTTCGCAGGCATCGGCACCGGGCCCCACACGCCAGACACGCCGTGCAGAATGGCGTTGCTCAGGGTGTCGACGGCACCGGGCTTGCCGGCGTACTTGGCGGCGACTTCCTGGTAGGACGGGCCAACCAGTTTCTTGTCCACAGCGTGGCAAGCCAGGCAGTTCTTCGATTTGGCCAGGGCCAGCATGTCTTCAGCGGCGAAAGCCGACGACATGGTCATGGTGGCGGCAGCAGCCAGCGCAGCAGCGAAAACAGCTTTTTTCATTCCAGTCCTCCAGAGGGTTAAACAAAACAGATACAGCCAAGTAACGCATCTTAATCAATTCGGTTGACGCGCTGGGGTGGAACTCGGCGAGAATCGCTCCATCGGCGGTTCAGATTGATCACAAGCAACACGGGCGGTACAAAAGCGTGTTTCCTTTTGTATCTTGTCGGTATTTCCTCACAAGGGTAGAGCGTCATGGCATTCGTCATCCTGGGTCTGATTTTCATCGCGCTCAAATTTCTGGACGTGGCGCCGGTGGCGTCCTGGTCGTGGTGGTGGGTGCTTTTGCCTCTGGCGCTGGCGTTTGTCTGGTGGGAAATCATCGATCCCATGTTCAGCATCTCGAAAAAGCGCGCGATGAACGACATGGCTGATCGGCAGAAGGCCAGACGGCAGAAGTACCGAGAGAGTCTCGGCCTGGGGGGCGAGCGCCGAAAAAAATAGGCTCCGGGCCGAGTCCCGTGGCCGCGCTGCGATACACTGCGTCGCGTCAGGAGAGAGCCGCACGCCAGTGCAGCCGCCGAAGGCGTAAGCCCCATGGTGATGTACCGATGGGGTGTACCGCTCAGGCAAAAGGACTGACCACACCGCGAGGTGTTCCTCACTGGAGAGTGGCGCTGTAGTCGAGCGCTCACCGAAGGGGCAAGTCTGGTCGCGGACCGGATCAATCTCTCAGGTACCCGGGACAGCGAGGGGTTGAGTGCCGTGTCTTGCGCCGATGAAGCGAAAGACGCGGCGGCATTGGCGCTTGCGCCTCATCCCCCGCGAGAACTGACGTGTCCCACACCGCATCCGACCTGATTTCCACGCCCTTGCATGCGCTGCACCTCGAACTGGGCGCCCGCATGGTGCCCTTTGCCGGCTATGCCATGCCGGTGCAGTATCCGGCAGGCATTCTGTCGGAGCACCTGCATACCCGGCAGGGTGCGGGCTTGTTCGACATTTCGCATATGGGCCAGGTGGCGCTGCGCGGCGGCGCTGCGGCTGCGGCGCTGGAAAGCCTGGTTCCCATGGACATCCAAGGCCTGCCCGAGGGCAAGCAACGCTATGCGCTTTTCACCGATGCTCAGGGCGGCATTCTCGACGACCTGATGGTGATCCCCCGGCAGCGCGCAGACGGGGGCGGGCAGGAGTTGTTCCTCATCGTCAATGCGGCCTGCAAGGCGCAGGACATCGCTTTGCTGCAGACCTTGTCGGATCGCTGCGAGGTGGTGCCGATGCCCGAGCAGGCCTTGCTGGCGCTGCAGGGACCGCAGGCTGTGCAGACCTTCGCGCGTCTCGTTCCCCAGGCCGCCGATCTGGTCTTCATGACGGGCGCGTGGATGGACGTGCCCGCAGCCGGCGGACCGATCCGGATATTTGCCACGCGCAGCGGTTATACCGGCGAGGACGGTCTGGAGATTTCGGTGGCCGCGGCGGATGCCGATCGGCTGGCGCG
>JAJTBQ010000251.1 GCA_021286835.1 Thiomonas sp. | reverse complement strand
ACCGCCGAGGCCTACGCCCTGCAAGGCAAGACCGAGGCCGCCATCGAACAACTGCGCATCGCCCAGCGCACGCCCGGATCGGACTATTTCGAGTCGTCGATCATCGTCGCCCGCTTGCGGACCCTCGAACGCGAACATGCGCAGCAGGTGCTGATCGACAAGAGCCTGCCGCAATGAGTGCCGCGACGAGGCGGTCGGATCGGGGGCGCACGGATAATGCGGCCCATGGCTTCTTCTTCACCCTCTCCTTCACCTGTGTCTCCCACCCCGGTCCCCCTGTCTGACCGCCTCGCTTTCTCGCAGCAACTCGCCCTCGCCCTGCTCGGTCTGGCCCTGTCCCTGCCCCTGGTCTGGCCGTTCGATCCTGGCGTGGTCGCGAAAATGGGCACCACGCTGGTGGCGGCCGCGCTGTGGGCCGCGGTCTTCCTCGCCGCGGTCTGGAGCGGGCTGACGCCGCGTTTCGGCCTGGCAGCCCTGGGCTTCGGCGTGGCGGCGGCCGTGGTCGGGCTGCAGACCCTC
Organism: Thiomonas sp.; assembly: GCA_021286835.1. GTDB lineage: Bacteria > Pseudomonadota > Gammaproteobacteria > Burkholderiales > Burkholderiaceae_C > Thiomonas. Next base: position 2,776 of record JAJTBQ010000251.1, on the reverse strand, counting down.
AGCGGACAACTCGCCTACGCCAGCCAGGGCGCGATCACCGTGGCGGTGCTCATGAGCGCGGCGCTCGTGGCCGGCCTGGGACAGGCCGCGGCGCGGCGCAAAGGGTCGACCGACGCCCTGGCCGCCCACCCCTGGCTCGATGTGGCGGCCGCGGGGCTGCTGTTGCAGGGTCTGGTTCAGGTGGTGTTCGGCCTGGTGCAGTTCGCACTCTGGCAAATGCCGGCGCTGGCCACCTGGCTCGCCGCCCATGCGCCGCTGTATTCCGACGTCATCAGCTACCCCTCGACCGGCCGGGTGTTCGGCAATCTGCGCCAGCCCAACCATTACGCCACGGCCGTGGCGCTCGGCCTGGCCGGGCTGGCCTGGTGGGCCCCGCGGCTGAGGGTTGGCGCGGTGTGGGCCAGCGTCATCGGTCTGAGCTGGGCCCTGGTGGTCTGCGGGTCGCGCACGGGGATGGTGCAGGCGGTCGTCGCGTCGGCGCTGGTTCTCATCGCGGTGCGTGGTGCCTGGCGTCATCCGCGCTGGGCGGCTCTGGTGGCCGTGCCGCTGCTCTACGCCTTGTGGTGGCTGGCGCTGCGCGAAGCCGACCACCTCGGCTGGATCAGTTTTCTCGATGCGGTGACCCGGCAGATCGACCAGCCCGTCAATGCGCGGGCGCTGATCTGGCGCAACGCCTGGCAGGTCTTCGAGCACCTGCCCTGGTTCGGCGCGGGCTGGGGGCAGCTCGGCTGGGGATTGCAGCACGCGGCCATCCATCATGCGCTCCATCCGCTGCCACTGGACAACATCGACAATGCCCACGATCTCATCCTGCAATTCCTCGCCGAGACCGGCCTGGCCGGCACGGTGCCGATTCTGCTCGTCGCCCTCGCCTGGCTTTGGCGCTCCGCAAGGGCATGGACGGAACTCGGCCGCGGCAATCCCGACGCCGCCACGCCGCTACCGCTCGCCGCCTGGATGGGGGTGGCTTTCCTCGGCCTGCACAGCCTGGTCGAGTATCCCCTGTGGTACCTCTATTTCCTGTGGGTGTTCGCCTTTCTGGCGGGATGGATGGACGGTTTCGACCGTCCCCGAACGACGGCGCACCGCCGCGCATCGGCCTGGCGCGCACTGACGCTGCCGCGCCCCGCGGCGTTGGGCGTCGGGCTTCTGGCGGCCCTGCTGGTGGTCAAGGCCGGCTATGACTACAGCGTCACCAACGACGCCTACTCGGCCGATCGCGCCTCGGCTGGCCAGGCGATCCGCCAGGCCCAGCGCAGCGATCTGTTCTTCCGGCCTCTGATCGGCTTTGCGCTCGCCAGCGGCATTCAGGTGAGTGCCCGCGACAGCCATCGCGAGCTTTTGCGCGAACAGGCCGAGATCGATCGGGTCAGCCATGCCTATGGCGACCCGAGTCTGTTGATCCGCCGCGTGCTGCTCCTCAGCCGGCTGGGTCATGCGGACCAGGCGCTGGCCCTGGCGCGCTATACCGCCAGCTCGTTCTGGCTGTATGCGCCCGGTCTGGCCAAGCAGTTCCCGGCCCAGGCGGCGCAGGCCGGCCTGACACCTGGCCAGGCCGCTCCCTTGCTCGAAGCGCTCAAGCATGCGCCGGTGCTGCGACGTATCACGGTGCCGGTCAATCACTGAAACCCGTCCGCACCGTCGGTGCGTGGAGGTGTGCATGTTTTGTCACACATCCGGCAACGCCCTTGCCGCGGCCTTTTGATGCGGCGCAAAATAGCGCCAGTTCTTTCATCTGCCCATGTCCCCCCTCTCCCGCGTTCAATCGATGTATGCCAGGCCCGCTTTCCGGGAGGGCCTGCAGGACATGCGCGCCGTCTCCCTGGGCATTGCCGCCTGGGGCCTGGTCACGGGCGTGGCCATGGTCAAGTCGGGCCTGAGCGTGCAGCTCGCCCTGGCCGTCAGCCTGTTTGTGTTCGCCGGCAGCGCGCAACTCGCCGTGCTGCCCTTGATCGCGGCGGGAGCGCCGCTGTGGCTGATTCTCGGCACAGCGTTCTGCGTCAATCTGCGGTTCGTGGTGTTCAGTGCGCAAATGCGGCCCTACTTCGAAAATCTGCCCAGGCTGCGGCGTCTGGTCTACGGCTACCTGATCGGCGACCTGAATCAGGTGCTGATGATCCGGCGCCACCCCCACCCCACCCAGGATCCGCAGCAGACGCAGTATTTCCTCGGAGTCTCGCTGGCCAACTGGATCGCCTGGCAGGTTCCGTCCATTCTGGGCATTCTGATGGCGCAACACATTCCCGGCTCTTGGGGGCTGGCCTTCGCCGGCACGCTGGCGCTTCTGGGCATCGTGCTGTCCCTTCTGGCCGATCGCACGATCGCCGGGGTCATCATCGTCGCCTCGGCACTGAGTGCGCTGCTGTTCTGGTTGCCGCTGCGGCTCAATCTGGTCGCCGCCATCGTGGGCGCCCTGGTCGTGGGCATGGCCTGGGAAGCCTGGAGCAGTCGGCAACTGGGCGCGGGCGGCCTGCTCGACGGCACCAAACCTTGAGGGCGGCTCGTCCATGACCTTGTTTGAGCAAATCGCTCTCGTCGTCGGCCTGACGGCCGTGACCGTGCTGAGCCGCAACCTCTTTTTGTTGCCGCGCAAGCCCATGCCCCTGCCCGCGAGGGTCAAGATCGCCCTGCGGTTTGCGCCAGCGGCGGCGCTGGCCGCCGTCGTGGCGCCCGAGCTTCTCCTGCTCACCCCTCTCGGGCCGCCCTGGGTCAAGCTGGGTGCAGCCGTGATTGCTGCCGGCTATTTTTTTGCCCGTCGAGGCATTCTGGGCACCAT
>JAJTBQ010000250.1 GCA_021286835.1 Thiomonas sp. | reverse complement strand
GTGCCCGGGTGTTGATCGTGCCTGGCGATCAGACGTTCTCGAAAATGCCGGCCGCCCCCTGCCCGGTGCCGATGCACATGGTCACCATACTGTATTTGGCCTTGCGGCGGCGCATGCCATAGATCGCCGTGGCGGCGCGGACAGCGCCTGTAGCCCCCAGCGGGTGGCCCCAGGCGATGGCGCCGCCCAGCGGATTGAGCACCTCGGGATTGATGCCCAGATCCTTCACGACGGCAAGCGACTGCGCGGCGAAGGCTTCGTTGAGTTCGATCCAGCCGATGTCGTCGAGCTTCAGCCCGGCCTTCTCCAGGGCTGCGGGAATGGCGAACTTCGGGCCGATGCCCATGATCTCGGGCGGGACACCTCTGACCGCGAAACTCACGAACCGCGCCAGCGGCACGAGGTTGAACTGCTTGAGGATTTTCTCGCTGACCAGGATGAGCGCGCCCGCGCCATCGGAGGTCTGCGAGCTGTTGCCGGCCGTCACGCTGCCCTTGGCCGCGAACACCGGCTTGAGCCGCGCGAGCGCCTCGAGCGTGGTGTCGGCACGAGGGCCTTCGTCCACGGTCATCTTGCGGGTCTTGATGTCCACCTCGGCCGTGCCCAGACGGGGAAATTTCTCGACGATGTCCAGGGGCGTGATTTCCTCGCTGAACTCACCCGCCGCAATACCGGCCAGCGCCTTCTGGTGCGAGGCCAGCGCGAACGCGTCCTGCTCCTCGCGGGTCACCTTCCACTGCTGCGCCACCTTCTCGGCGGTCATGCCCATGCCGTAGGCGATGCCCACATGCTCGTTGTTGGCGAAGATGGCCGGGTTGAAGCTGGGATGGAAACCGCCCATGGGCACGCGGCTCATGCTCTCGGTGCCCCCGGCGATCATCACATCGGCCTCGCCCACGCGGATGCGGTCGGCCGCCATCTGGATGGCCGTCACCCCCGACGCGCAGAAGCGATTGATGGTCACGCCGCCCACCGTCTCGGGCAGATCGGCCAACAGTGCCGCGATGCGCGCCACATTCATGCCCTGGTCGCCCTCGGGCATGGCGCAGCCGATCACGGCATCTTCGATCAGCTTGGGATCGAGGTTGGGCACCTGGGCCAGCGCTGCACGGATGACGTGCACCAGCAGATCGTCGGAACGATAGTTTTTCAGCAGGCCACGAGGAGCCTTGCCCACAGGGGTGCGGGTGGCGGCAACGATGTAGGCGTCTTGCACTTGTTTGCTCATGTTGTTCTCCTGATGGCGGATCAGTTGCGCACCGGCTTGCCGGTCTGCAACATGCCCATGATGCGTTCCTGGGTCTTAGCCTGGCCGAGCAGTTCGCAGAAATGCTTGCGTTCCAGCGCCATCAGCGTGGCCTCGTCGGCTGGCGCGCCCTCTTCCACGTCGCCGCCGCACAGCACGGTCGCGATGCGGGTGGCAATCTCGTCGTCATAGGCGGAGATGAAGCCGCCATCGCGCAGGTTCACCAGCTGAGCGCGAATGGTGGCCACGCCGTTGCGTCCGAGAACCGGGAAGGTCTGACCCGGCATCGGCGGACGGTAGCCCGCGTCGAACATCGCACGGGCCTGACCCACCGCCACGTGCAGCAGTTCGTGGGCATGCATGACGATGGCGTCGCTGGGCAGCAGATAACCCAGGTTGCGGCTTTCCAGCGCCGACTTGCCCACCGTAGCCATGGCCGCGGCCTGGAAACCCGTCTTGAGGAAATGCAGGATGTCGCCGCCCTGGGCCTGCTCCGCCGCGCGGCGGGCCAGATAGGTGAGGCCGCCGCCGCCGGGCAGCAGGCCCACGCCCATTTCCACCAGACCCATATAGCTCTCGAAATGCACCACGCGGCGGGCGCAGTACACGCTCAGCTCGGTGCCGCCGCCCAGGGCGATGCCGCTGACCGCGGCCACCACGGGCACCTGGGCGTAGCGCAGGGTGAGCATCAGATCCTGCAGCTTCTTCTCTTCCGGCTCGATGGCCTTCGGGCCACCCGCCATGAAGGCCGGCATCATCGACTGCAGATCGGCCCCGGCGCTGAAGGGCCCGCCCGACAGCGAGGTCGGTTGCCAGACCACCACGCCCTTGTAACGGCCCTCGGCCAGTTCCACCGCCTTGTGCAGACCGGCGATGACGCCGGGGCCGATGGTGTTCATCTTGGTCTTGAAGCTGGCGACCAAGACATCGTCGGCGCCGGGGGCCGTCCACAGGCGGATCGACTCGTCCTCGAACACGGTGCCGCCTGCGGTGCGCGGGTCGGCTGCGTTCTCGCCCAGCAGGGCCTGCTTGAACGGTTGACGGGCATAGACTGGCAGGTTCGAGCGGCCCACATAGACCTTCTTCGCTGCCGAGTAGGAACCCTCGGGTTTGTGCACGCCGTCGACCTGGCCCACCCAGGTCGGCAGCGGCGCGCTGCAGAGCGCCTTGCCCGCGGCGATGTCTTCGGCGATCCAGTCGGCGATCTGCTTCCAGCCCGCGGCCTGCCAGCTTTCGAACGGACCTTCGTTCCAGCCGAAACCCCAGCGGATGGCGAAGTCGAGGTCGCGGGCGTTGTCGGCAATGTCGGCCAGATGCAGGGCCACGTAATGCCACACGTCGCGGAAGATGCTCCACAGGAACTGCGCCTGGGGATTGCTCGATTCGCGCAAGAGTTTGAACCGCTCGGCCGCCGGTTTCTTGAGCATGCGCACCACGATCTCGTCGGCCTTGCCGCCGCCGGGCACGTAGTCACCCTTGGCGGGATCGAACTTCAGGATGTCCCGTCCCACCTTCTTGTAAAAGCCCGCGCCGGTCTTCTGACCCAGCGCACCCTGCCCCACCAGGGTGGCCAGCACCGGCGGCGTGGCGTAGAGCGCGGCGAACGGGTCAATGCCCGCCGGCAGGGTGTCCTGCATGGTCTTGATGACGTGGGCCATGGTGTCCAGGCCGACCACGTCGGAGGTGCGGAAGGTCGCGCTCTTGGCGCGGCCGAGCTTGGCTCCGGTGAGGTCGTCGATGACGTCGAACCCCAGACCGAACTTCTCACCCTCCTTGATGACCGCCAGGATGGAGAACACGCCGACGCGGTTGGCGACGAAGTTCGGCGTGTCCTTGGCGCGCACCACGCCCTTGCCCAGCGTGGTGGTCAGGAAGGTTTCGAGCCGGTCGAGGATGGCGCCGTCGGTGCTTGCGGTGGGGATGAGCTCCACCAAGTGCATATAGCGCGGCGGGTTGAAGAAATGCACGCCGCAGAAGCGGCGGCGCAATTCGGCATCGAAGCCCTCGGACAGCGCGGTGATGGACAGGCCGGAGGTGTTGGAGGCGAAGATGGTGT
>JAJTBQ010000009.1 GCA_021286835.1 Thiomonas sp. | reverse complement strand
CCAGATCGCCGGTGCCGCCGAACAACACCATGTCGAAAACAGGGGTCGAGGTCATATCAGGGAGTCATCTGCGCACCCATGTGCGTCTCAACGGGATGGTATGTAGCTTAACTACCCTGGTCAATGCCCGTGAAGCGCCGCGCCGCGCATCGGGCTGGGCGCGTCCCGTCGTTCATGCCGCAAACACCGCGGGACCTGTCCCTGTAGGCGGGCATTTCCCGCGCGCAGCCGACGATGAGGCCGTCGGTGGGTGGCAAAGGTTTTGCTTGTCTCGGCGGGCCGTGCGCAGTAGCATCGGCCGTCTGTAGCTTAATTACAAAGCGAGCCCCATCATGCCTTCCTTGCATCCAGTTTTGACCGCCGTGACGCAACGCATCGAGGCGCGCAGCGCGGCGCGGCGCGCGGCCTACCTGTCGCGGGTGCGCGGCGCCCGGGGCAGCAAGGTCGAGCGCAGCCAGCTCTCCTGCACCAATCTGGCGCATGCGATCGCCGCGGCGCCTGTGACGGCCAAGGTGCTGCTCAAGGACGTCAGCGCGCAGTCGCGGCCCAATCTGGCCATTGTCTCCGCCTACAACGACATGCTGTCGGCGCACCAGCCGCTGGGGGCGTTTCCGCCCTGGATCAAGGAGGCGGCGCTGGCCGCGGGCGCCACCGCCCAGTTCGCCGGCGGGGTGCCCGCGATGTGCGACGGCATCACCCAGGGTCAGACGGGCATGGAGCTGTCGCTGTTCTCGCGCGACGTCATCGCCATGGCCACCGCGGTGGCCTTGAGCCATCAGATGTTCGACGCCGCCCTGTACCTGGGCGTGTGCGACAAGATCGTGCCCGGCCTGCTCATCGGCGCGCTGGCGTTCGGCCATCTGCCGGGCATTTTCGTGCCCGGTGGGCCGATGACCAGCGGCATGCCCAATGACGAGAAGGCCCGTATCCGCGCGCTGCATGCCGAAGGCAAGATCGGCCGCGCCGAGCTGCTCGAAGCCGAGATGCAGTCGTATCACGGCGCGGGCACCTGCACCTTTTACGGTACGGCCAACTCCAACCAGATGCTCATGGAGATCATGGGTCTGCACCTGCCCGGCTCGGCCTTTGTCAACCCCGGCACGCCGCTGCGCGAAGCGCTCACCCGGGCGGCGGCCACCCGCGCGGTGGCGATCTCGGCCGAGGGGCCGGAGTACACGCCCATTGGCGAAGTGGTCGATGCGCGGGTCATCGTCAACGGGCTCGTTGGCCTGCTGTGCACGGGCGGCTCGACCAACCACACCCTGCATCTGGTGGCCATCGCGCGCGCAGCGGGCATCGACATCAACTGGACCGATTTCGACGATCTTTCCAAGGCGGTGCCCACGCTCACCAAGCTCTATCCCAACGGTCAGGCCGACGTGAACCAGTTCCACGCGGCAGGTGGCATGGCCTTCGTCATCCGCGAGTTGCTGGGCGCCGGGCTGCTGCACCCCGATGTGCAGACCGTGGCCGGCCCCGGCCTGGCCCGCTACACGCAGGAACCCGGGCTGGACGACGGACGGCTGGTGTGGCGAGAGGGCACCGAGCGCTCGCTCGACGCGGCCATCCTGCGCCCGGCGGCCGAGCCCTTCGCGCCCGATGGCGGGCTCAAGCTCATGACCGGCAATCTGGGGCGCGGCATCATCAAGATCTCCGCGGTCAAGCCCGAACATCAGGTCGTCACCGCCCCGGCCATCGTTTTCGACGATCAGGACGAACTGCTGGCGGCCTTCAAACGCGGCGAACTCGAACGCGACTTCGTCGCCGTCATCCGCTTCCAGGGCCCGGCGGCCAACGGCATGCCCGAGCTGCACAAACTCATGCCCACGCTGGGTGTGCTGCAGAGCCGAGGCTTCAAGGTGGCGCTGGTGACCGACGGCCGCATGTCGGGCGCTTCCGGCAAGGTGCCTTCGGCCATCCACATGACGCCCGAGGCCGCCCATGGCGGGCCGCTGGCCAAGGTGCGCAACGGCGATGCCATCACCCTGGACGGCAGCAAAGGCACCGTCAACGCCGAAGTGCCGGCCGAGGCCTGGGCCGCGCGCGCCGCCGAACGCATCGACCTCAGCCGCAACCAGACCGGCCTGGGCCGCGAGCTGTTCGCCGCCTTCCGCCAGCATGTGGACGGCGCCGAGCAGGGCGCGGCCAGCTTTGGCCATGCCGAAGCAGTTGCCGAGGCCGTGTTCTCGGACGTTGAAGCGGGAGCCACGCCATGACCCCCCAGGACTTGCTGCGCGCCGCGCCGGTCATGCCGGTGCTGGTGATTCACGATGCGGAACTGGCCGTCGATCTCGCGCATGCGCTGATCGAAGGCGGCTTGCGCACCCTGGAAGTCACGCTGCGCACCCCGGCTGCGCTCGAAGCCATCGCCCAGATCCGCCAGCATGTGCCCGGCGCCCTGGTCGGCGCCGGCACGGTGCTGAGCCCGGCCGACTGGCTGCGGGCGCAAGAGGCGGGCGCGCAATTCGGCATCAGCCCCGGTCTGACCCCTGCGCTGCTGGAGGCGACCCGCCGCAGCACGCTGCCCTTCGTGCCCGGCGTGTCCACCGCCAGCGAGGCCATGACGGCGATGGACGCGGGCTTCACCGCGCTGAAGCTGTTTCCCGCCGAGGCCGTGGGCGGGCAGGCCCTGCTCAAGTCGCTCCACGGCCCGCTGCCGCAGCTGCTCTTCTGTCCCACCGGCGGCATTCATCCAGGCAACGCCAGCGCCTATCTGGCCCTGCCCAATGTGGGCTGCGTGGGCGGCTCCTGGCTGGCGCCCGAAGCGGCCCTGTCCGCCCGCAACTGGCAAGTCATCACCGAGCTGGCCCGGCAGGCGGCCACGCTGCGCGGTTGAGGCCTGCGCCGGATGGCTGTTGACATGCCGGTTCGCGCAGTCGTGTTCGACATGGACGGGGTGCTTCTCGATTCCGAGGGGGCGTGGCTGCAGGCCAGGCGCGACTATGCCCAAAGCCTGGGCCGCGTCTGGACCGACGCCGATCATGCCGCGAGCATGGGCAGCAATCTCGAAGGCGGTTCCCGCATCATGGTCGAGCGCCTGCGCCTGAAGCTCAGTCCCGAGCAGGTGGCGCAGGATTTGCTCGGCCGCATGCAGCAGCTCTATGCCGAGCATCTCCCGGCCTGCAACGGAGCCCTCGATGCGGTGCGACGCATGGCTGCCCGGTTCTGCCTAGGCTTGGCCACAGGCTCGCCCGCCGCCCTGGCCGAGCCTGCGCTGCGGCGGCTCGGCCTGCTCGACTGCTTTGCGGCCCGCGTCTATGGCGACGCGGTGTCACAGGGCAAGCCCTCGCCCGAGATCTACTTGAAGGCGGTCGCCGCACTGGATGTCGAACCCGCCCGGGCCGTGGGCGTGGAAGACTCGGCCAACGGCCTGCGCGCCCTGCATGCTGCCGGACTGGGCGCCATCGCACTGATCGACCCCGCCTTCCCACCCGCCCCCGAGGCCCTCGCGCTGGCTGGGGTCCAGCTTCATCATCTGGAGGCGTTGGACGAGGACGCCGTTCTACGCGCCGCCATCGCCCGTGACCTCAGGTCGAGCACCTGAGGCGCACGGAGCGTGTCGGCTTGACCCTCGATCGCTGGAAATTAGGTCAGCACAGCACAGCGTGTGCGAAGCGTGTCCCGCATCGTCCCGTAGTCTTGGCATCAGTATTTTTCCTACGAATTCGAGGGAAAATCCTCAGGGGGTTATGCAAGAAAGTATTGACATTGGGATCTGCGGTATCGGCACAGTCACATCGGCTCAATAGGATTTCGACAGTCGGAACAAAACTCTGCAAGGGTGCCGACGCCATCAAAAAATCCAAAGGAGACCGATGCTATGAAATTCCGCACGACCCTCATGTTTGCGGCGATGTTCGGGGTGGCGCTGCCCGCCTCCGCGACCGATTTGGTGATTGCCACGGTCAACAACGGCCAGATGATTCAGATGGAAGGCCTCACAAGCGTCTTCGAGAAACAGAATCCTGGCATCCACGTCAAGTGGGTGACCCTGGAAGAGAACACCCTGCGTCAGCGAGTGACCACCGACATTGCCACCAAAGGGCGGCAATTCGACCTCTTGACCATCGGCATGTATGAGGTGCCGATCTGGTCGAAGCTCGGTTGGCTCAAGCCTATCGTGCCTGACGCCAGCTATGACGAAAACGATCTGCTGCCGCCGATTCGCGATGGTTTGTCGTACAAGGGCAAGCTCTATGCGGCGCCGTTCTACGGCGAAAGCTCAATGATGATGTACCGCACCGATCTGATGAAGAAGGCCGGATTGACCATGCCGGAGAAGCCGACCTGGAATCAGGTGCGCGAGATGGCCTCGAAACTCAACGATCCCAAGGCAGGGGTCTATGGCATCTGCCTGCGCGGCAAGGCCGGCTGGGGTGAGAACATGGCCCTGGTCACCACCATGGCCAATACATGGGGTGGGCAATGGTTCAATATGCAGTGGCAACCTCAGCTGCAATCCAAACCCTGGGAAGACGCGGTCAGTTTCTACGTCGATCTGCTGAAGAAATATGGACCGCCAGGGGCGTCAAACTATGGTTTCAATGAGAACTTGGCGTTGTTCAATCAGGGCAAATGTGCCATGTGGGTTGATGCTTCGGTTGCGGCTGGTTTCGTGTCCGATCCTAAGCAGAGCAAAGTATCCAAGGACGTCGGATTTGCGCAAGCGCCGGTCGCCGTCACGCCCAAGGGTGCGCACTGGCTGTGGTCCTGGGCTTTGGCCATCCCGGCCGACGTCAGTCCCAGCCAGGAGGCCGCAGCTCAGAAATTCGTGAACTGGGCAACATCCAAACAGTACATTGATCTCGTAGGAAAGACCGATGGCTGGGGTCTGGTGCCCTCGGGCACCCGCACGTCGACCTATGACAACCCGAATTACCAGAAGGCGGCGCCGTGGGGGCAGGCTGAGTTGCATGCCATCGATACGGCCAACCCCAATGATTCGACCCTGCCAAAAAGCCCGTATGTCGGCGTGCAGTACGCGGCCATTCCTGAGTTTCAAGGCATTGGCACGCAGGTGGGGCAGTACATCAGCGCAGCACTCAGCGGGCGCATGACGGTGAAGCAGGCGCTTGCAGACTCGCAGGCCTCAGCAGTGCGGCAAATGAAGATGGCTGGCTACATCAAATAACCGTCCTCAGTGGGTGCGGGCGCAAGTCCGCACCCACTGAGGACGGTTCGGCTTTGTTCAGGCTGAAACAGCTCTTCACCCCATAGGCCCCACGACCATGAAGCGACTCATGCCCCGGCTGTTGCTGGCCCCAGCGGTCCTGTCTTTGTTTGCCTGGATGGCAGTGCCTCTGGGGATGACGGTGTACTTCTCCGTTGTCAGATACAACCTGACCATTCCGGGGCCGAGAGTCTTTGTCGGCCTTGAAAATTATCGCTTCTTTTTTACCGATCCGGCCTTCCTTGTCGCGGTAGTCAACACGCTCATCCTGGTGGCCGCGGTGATCGGGATCACAGTGGCTTTGGGCATCGCTCTGGCGCTGCTCATCCACGAGCCCTTCCCTGGTCGAGGCATCGTGCGCCTTCTGCTGATCGCCCCCTTTTTCGTCATGCCGACGGCCGCAGCGCTTATGTGGAAGTTCATGATGATGAACCCGATCTACGGCATGTTGGCACAGATCAGTTTGGCCTTCGGGTTGCGGCCCGTGGACTGGCTGACCGCCTACCCGCTGTTGTCGGTGATCGTCATTGTGGCCTGGGAATGGTTGCCGTTTGCATGTCTGATCTTCATCACCGCACTGCAGTCATTGGACCAAGAGCAGATGGAGGCCGCCCGAATGGATGGTGCTACGGCCTTGCAGCGCTTCTGGTTCTTGACCTTGCCGCATCTGGCCCGTTCGGCCGCAGTGGTCGTGATGATCGAGATGATCTATCTCATTGGTGTCTTTGCCGAAATTTTTACCACCACCAGTGGCGGTCCCGGCAATGCGAGTACCAATATCACCTTCCTGATCTACAAAGACGCGCTGATGGATTTCAACATCGGCTTGGCCTCGGCAGGGGCTCTATTCGCCGTTGTGCTGGCCAACATCGCAGCGATCTTTCTGCTACGGGTGATAGGGCGCAACCTGGATTGAAGACAAGGAGTCACCATGAAATCCCCCCTGCACTGGCTGGTTTTGCGCGCCGTCGTCGCATGGGTCGCAACCTTGTTGATCGTTTTTCCCCTGATCTGGATGGTTCTGACCGCGTTCAAGACGGAGCTCCAGGCGATCGCCACGCCGCCCCTTTTCGTCTTCAAGCCGACGCTGGGCAATTTCCTGACGGTCAACGCCCAGAGCAACTATTTGGGCTATGCGCGCAACTCGGTCGTCACCAGTCTGGGATCAACCTTGCTGGGTTTGCTGGTGGCGATTCCGGCAGCGTATTCGATGGTGTTCTTTCGGACACGCCACACACGCGACCTGCTGATGTGGATGCTGTCCACCAAAATGATGCCGGCGGTGGGGGCTCTGGTGCCGGTCTATCTAGTGGCCAAGCACACCGGCATGCTTGATAGCGTGACGGGACTGACTTTGGTGTTCACCATGATCAATCTGCCGATCATGGTGTGGCTGCTCTACACCTACTTCAAAGACATTCCTGGCGAGATTCTGGAAGCCGCACGCATGGACGGTGCCTCACTCTGGGAAGAGTTTCGGCATGTCATTCTTCCACTGGGGATGGGGGGCATTACGTCCACCGCGCTGCTCTCCATAGTGCTGAGTTGGAACGAGTCGTTCTGGTCGCTCAATCTGGCCTCGTACAAGGCCGGAACCCTTTCCACGCTGATCGCCAGCTATTCCAGCCCCGAGGGCCTGTTCTGGGCCAAGCTCTCAGCGGCGTCGGTGCTGGCCATTGCACCCATCATCGTTCTGGGCTGGTTCAGCCAGAAGCAGCTTGTCGCTGGGCTCACGTTTGGCGCAGTGAAGTAATTCCAAGGAGTGACCATGGCCTTTCTCACGTTAAAGGGCATCGAGAAATCGTTTGCGGACGTGCGCACGATCAAGAATGTCAATCTGAGCATCGAGCGCGGCGAGTTCGTGGTCTTTGTGGGGCCATCGGGGTGTGGCAAGACCACGCTGCTGCGCCTGATCGCGGGTCTCGAGGAGGCCACGGCAGGCCAGATCGAACTCGATGGCCGAGACATCACGCATGTTCCCTCGGCCAAGCGGGATCTGGCCATGGTGTTCCAGACCTACGCGCTGTATCCCCACATGACTGTGTTTGACAACATGTCCTTCGCCTTGCGTTTGGCCAAGGAGCCAAAAGACCAGATTCGAGCGAAAGTCGAGCGTGCCGCTGAGATTCTCAATCTCTCCAAATATTTGCAGCGCACGCCCAGGCAACTCTCCGGCGGCCAGCGACAGCGTGTGGCGATCGGCCGTGCCATCGTCCGGGCACCCAAGGTGTTTCTGTTCGACGAGCCGCTGTCCAATCTCGATGCCGCCCTGCGCGGGCAGATGCGCGTGGAGATTGCTCGTCTCCATAGGGAGCTCGGCGCTACGACCATTTACGTCACCCATGATCAGGTCGAGGCGATGACCCTTGCGGATCGGGTGGTCGTGTTGCGGGATGGTGCTGTGGAACAAGTCGGCTCGCCGCTTCAGCTCTACGACACTCCTTCGAATCGCTTTGTCGGGCAGTTCATCGGCACGCCTCCGATGAATTTTCTTGCACTGGATCGACTGCCCGCAATGGGCCAACGCATTCCCGAGGGTGCTCGAAGCGTCGGGATCAGGCCAGAAGGACTAACCCTGCAGGAAGGCGGCCCCATGAAGGCGAATGTCGAACTCGTCGAGTCGCTTGGGGCCGATGCCCTGATCTATCTCGATTGCTGCGGCGACAAGCTGGTGATGCGCCATTTGGGCGGACGCAGTCCGGTGCAGGCCGGCGCGCAAGTAGGCATCTGGCTCGACCCCACAGCGCTCCATTATTTTGACGCCCAGGGACAGGTGGTGCAGCATGCATGCTAAACCCGCATGCCGCTGGCTTCACCTGGGGCTTGGATCGTTCCATCGCGCCCACCAGGCGGTCTACATACAGGCGCTGCACGATGCGGGCGATCGGCTGTGGCAGCTCGCAGCCGGCAATCTGCGTCCAGACTCGATGGAGACCGTGCAGGCACTGCAGCGTCAACAGGGCGCCTATACGTTGGAAACCATATCGCCTTCAGGCGAACACCGATACCGTCGCATCACGGCGCTGAGCGAGGTCATCGCGTACGAGCCGCAATTGCACAGACTGATCGAGCTCGCATCCGACCCCGCCACCCGAATACTGTCGTTCACCGTGACCGAAGCGGGCTACTACCTAGATGCCGATCATCAGCTTGACTTTGCCGCCTATCCCGATCTCTCCGTAGATTTGACGTGCGCAAGGCAGGGACAACCGGGCACAACGCTCTATGGCGCGCTAACCGCAATGCTGCGATCCAGAATGGCGGCGAAAGCGGGACCGCTCACCTTGCTCAATTGCGACAATCTGCGGCATAACGGCGACCGGGCCCGCTCAGGCCTAATGCAGTTCATCGGTCGACTCGGGGACAAGGCATTGGCCGACTGGGTTCAGGCGCACACCACCTGGCCGAATTGCATGGTGGACCGCATTACGCCGCGCCCCACACCTGAAGTTCGTGCGCGGGTACTGGAGGCCACGGCGATCGACGATCCGGCGGCAGTGATGGGCGAATGCTTCATCCAATGGGTGATTGAGGACGACTTCTGCAATGGCCGCCCAGCGCTGGAGACGGTTGGGGTCGAGATGGTCGAATCGGTATTGCCCTACGAGGAAGCCAAGATCCGGCTGCTGAACGCGACGCATAGCTGTATCGCTTGGGCGGGAACGCTGGTGGGATATGGCTATATCCATGAAGGCACTCGCGATCCTGACGTTCGGCGGCTGGCGTTCGACTATGTGACCGATGATGCGATCCCTGTCCTGCAACCCAGCCCTATCGATTTGGCCGCCTATCGAGACGTGGTGCTCGACAGGTTCGGCAATGCCGCATTGTGCGACACCAATCAGCGTGTCGCCATGGATGGTTTTGCCAAGATCCCGGGATTCATTGTTCCGACGCTGCGTGAGCGGCTGTCTCGCGACCAATCGATATCCAGCGTAGTGATGCTGCCAGCGCTTTTCCTCGCCTTCCTGCATCGCTGGCATCAGGGGACTTTGCCATACGACTATCAGGATCAGGCCATGGATGTCGCGGCGGCCCATGCCATCTGTGCCGCACCAGACCCAGTGCACCGTTTTGTAGGCGACGTCACGCTTTGGGGCGATCTGGCGGGCGACAGGCGCTTGCACTCGGCGCTCGAACTTGCCGCGCAGCGGGTCAGTCGTTTCGTTGCGGAGCATGGGTGATGAGCCCTCGCCTGGAGAACCGGCATGCCTTGCTGACGGGGGCGGCGAGTGGCATCGGCCTGGCGGTCGCTGCGGCTTACTTGCGCGAAGGCGCGCGCTGCACTCTGGTTGATCTCGCCGCCGAACCGGCCGCTGCCGTCCGGGCCTTGCTTGCACTGCATCCTGACCATGCTCAGTACCAGGCGGCAGATGTTTCACGCCTAGCGCAAGTGGATGCCGTGCTGGAGGCCGCTAGGAACCGCTTTGGCTGTGTGGACTTGTTGTTCAACAATGCGGCGATTTTTGATCTGGCGCCTCTGCTCGATAGCGACGAGCGGATGTTTGAGCGCCTGTTTGCCGTCAACGTGAAGGGCGCGTTTTTTGTGATGCAGAAGGCGCTTGCCCAGATGGTGGCCGCCGGCGTGAGTGGCGCCGTGATCAACATGGCATCGCAGGCGGGTCGGCGCGGCGAGGCGCTGGTTGCGCACTACTGCGCGACCAAGGCGGCTGTCATCAGTTACACACAAAGTGCAGCACTGGCCATGGCGCCGCACCAGATTCGCGTCAACGCTATCGCACCCGGCGTCGTGGATACGCCCATGTGGAGTCAGGTCGATGCATTGTTTGCGCGGTACGAGGCCTTGCCGCTGGGAGAAAAAAAGAAGCGGGTCGGTGCGGCCGTGCCGTTGGGGCGCATGGGCCGTCCGGACGACCTCACTGGTGCGGCGGTCTTCCTCGCCAGTTCGGAGGCTGAGTACATTACCGGACAGACGCTGAATGTCGATGGCGGTAACGTCCTGTCATGAGAACCCATTTGCCGTTTGCCGAGGCGTCATGAGCACCAAGAGCTTGCGCAGTCCCGAACTTGAGCACGATTTAGTCCGCAATCCGCAGCTTGGCTACGAGCCGGAAGGCAGCTTCGGCAGTCTGCGTTGCCTGTCGCACGGCTATCCCAATCCGCTGGTGCGCTGGCATTACCACGAAGAGTATGAGCTGCACCTCATCGTGCAAACTAGCGGCAAAGTGTTCGTGGGGGACTACATCGGGTATTTCGAACCCGGACACCTTGTGCTCACGGGTCCACGACTGCCGCACAACTGGATCTCCACCAATGTCCCGGACGATGGGGTGGCTCTGCGCGATATGGTCATTCAGTTCTCCGACGCGCCCTTGCGCAATGCTGCGGCCCAACTCCCGGAAATCAATGAAGTTATGCCCATGCTCGAGCGCGCACGCCACGGTATTGAGTTTTTCGGCATGAGCGAGAAGGTTCGTCGGCGTATTGAAAGTATCCGTAGTGCCCAGGGTTTGCGACGGTTTGCAGAGTTCACCGATCTTCTGTGCGATCTGACGCGCTGCGCGGACTATCGCCTGCTGTCGACCGTACAACTGCAGAGCTTCGACGATGTCGCGACCCTGGCGCAGATCAACACCATCATCAATTTCATTACGGACAACCTGGATAAGCAGTTCTCGCTGGGCGACATCGCCGCTCGGGTGGGGCAATCGGAACACAAATTTTCGCGTCACTTCCGAAAAGCCACGGGCAACACGTTCACGGATTTCGTCAATCGACTGCGTGTCAACAAGGCCTGTCAGCTCCTGATGGAGTCGGACGCCTATGTCACCAACATTTGCTACGAGGTTGGTTTCAACAACGTGGCTAATTTCAATCGGCATTTCCTTCAAATCAAGGGTGTGACGCCTACCGTTTTTCGGCGACAGGCGGAAGCCCGGTTTGGACTGGCGTCGCCTGCACGTTGAGACGGATGCGACGTTTCTGTTCAAGAGTGCCATCCCATGTATCTTGGCATTGACCTCGGCACTTCCGGGCTCAAAGTAGTCTTGCTGGATGAGCAAGGCGCGCTGCAGGCGGCCGAGCATGTGCCACTGGCTGTGTCGCGCCCCCATCCTGGCTGGTCCGAGCAGTCTCCCCACGACTGGTGGACTGCACTGCAGCAGGCGCTCGATGCTCTGTATGAGCGCTGTCCCTGCGGGTTGCGTGCACTGCGGGGCATAGGCCTTTCGGGGCAGATGCATGGTGCCGTGCTGCTTGGGGCGCACGCTGACGTGCTGCGTCCGGCGATTCTGTGGAACGACAACCGAAGCGCCCTACAGTGCGAGGCGCTTCGTGCGGCAGATTCTGGTCTGGAAGCACTCGCTGGAAATCGCATCATGCCGGGATTTACCGCACCCAAGATGCTTTGGGTACGAGAGCACGAACCTGGGGTGTTCTCCCGCGTGGCAAAGGTGCTGCTGCCTAAAGACTATCTGCGGCTCCGGCTGACGGGCGACTACGCTACGGACTGTTCGGATGCCTCGGGCACTCTTTGGCTCGATGTTGCGGCACGGGCGTGGTCGGAGCGCGCCCTTGCGACTTGTGGGTTGAGCGTAGAGCACATGCCGATCTTGTGTGAGGGCAGCGCACCTACGGGCACGGTTCGGTCCGAGTGGTGTCGGCGTTGGGGCATACCGCAGGACGCCGTTGTCGCCGCTGGCGCCGGCGACAACGCGGCCAGCGCCATCGGCCTGGGGGCGGTTGAGCCCGGCGAGGGATTTGTTTCACTCGGGACATCGGGGGTCATTTTTCTGTCCACGGCGCAGTTTCAGCCGAAGCTCGAGCGAGCTGTCCACGCGTTCTGCCACGCCCTGCCGCATCGTTGGCACCAGATGAGCGTCATGCTGAGTGCGGCTAGCGGATTGACTTGGGCAGCCCGTCTTACCGGTCAGCGAGATGCGGCGGCGTTGCTGGCTCTTGTATCCGAACTCAGCCCTCTTCAGCGACATAACGCCCCCCTGTTTCTGCCTTATCTCTCTGGAGAGCGCACTCCACACGATGACCCCTATGCCACGGGTGCCTTGGTCGGTCTGTTGCATGATCACGGGCCTGCCGAGATCGGTTGGGCGGTTGTTGAGGGGGTGAGCTTCGGGCTGCTCGATGGCTGGCGTAGCCTAGATCCGCCGCGAACCTCGGGTGCCGCCTCACTCAGTCTCGTTGGGGGCGGCGGGCGCAGCATCCTCTGGGCTACGCTTCTCGCCACGGTGCTTGAGCAACCCCTGGCCGTGCGCCAAGGTGGAGATCTGGCAGCGGCGCGCGGCGCCGCCCGGCTGGGCTGGCTGGCCGCCGGCGGAGACCCTCTGAACGTGTTTTACCCCCAAGAAGAACTGACCACGATGGTCGAGCCGGCCAGAGACAGAATGCAGGGCTTGATGGAGCGCTATGCCAAATTTCGTGAACTCTATTCTGCGCTCCGGGTTTGGCGCCAATCTTTTTGATCAACCAGACGGTCTCGCACTTCCATGACATTCGAGGCTCCTCATTTGAAGCATGCCATGCACCTTGTTTGCGGCGAAGCCTTGATGGATGTTTTCGGTGGCCCCGTCACGCCGACCGGCATGGCGCTGGATGCGCGGGTGGGCGGGTCGCCCTTCAATGTCGCCATCGGCCTGGCCCGTTTGCGGCAGCCCGTGGCGTATTTCGGCGGGCTTTCCACCGACTTTCTGGGCGAACGTCTGCGCTCGGCCTTGTCGGCCGAGGGCGTGGACCTTCGAGCGGTGCATCGCAGCGCCGCGCCAACGACACTCAGCATCGTGGGGTTGGATGCGGCGGGCGTGCCCAGCTACGCCTTCTACGGCGAGGGCTGTGCCGACCGACAGGTGCCGGATGCCGCACGCGCTGCCGTGCGGGCGCTGTTGCCGCGGATCACCGCGCTGCATGTGGGTTCGTATGCCATGATGGTCCAGCCGGTGGCGGCCACCCTGCGCGCGCTGGTCGACGAGTGGCGCGAGACGGCCGTGGTGGCGTATGACCCGAACTTGCGGCTCAATGTCGAACCTCGGCTCGATGTCTGGCGCGACGGCGTGGACTGGATGCTGGCACGCGCGCATCTGGTGAAGATCAGCGCGGAAGATCTTGCCTTGCTGCATCCCGGTTGGACTGGCGAACGTTTTGCTGCGCACTGCCTGTCGCTCGGCGTGCGCCTGGTCGTTCTCACCGAGGGCGGTGCTGGGGCGAGAGGCTGGACACCGGGCGTGCAGGCCAGGGTCGAGGCCGTGCCGGTGGCGCTGGTGGACACCGTGGGCGCGGGAGACACTTTTCAAGCCGCGCTGCTGACCGCGCTGGCCGAAGGCGGCGCGTTGACGTCGACCGCCATGACCGCATTGGACGCGAGTGCCCTGCACGCCATGCTGGACTTCGCCAACCGTGCCGCGGCGCTGACCTGCAGCCGACGCGGAGCCGACCTGCCGCGGCGCGATGCGTTGTCGGCACCATGAATCACCGTGGCGGCATGAGCGTTCTCAGCCCTCCCATTCTCGTCCTTGCCAACGACGACCTTCTGGCTTGGATACTGCCGTACGGAGCGCGGCTGATGCAGCTTTGGTGGCTGCGCGCGCCGGAGGGGCCGCGGCCCTTGACCCTGGGGTTCGGCGAGCCCCGGGCCTATCTGGACGATCGCATGTCGATCGGTGCGGTGTGTGGGCGTTATGCCAACCGGCTTGCCGATGCCCGGTTGACTCGCGGTCACCAGAGTTGGCGCCTCGATGCGAATCATCCGTTGGGGCATTGTCTTCACGGCGGCGCGGGTGGCTTTGGTCAGAGGCACTGGCGTGTCGCGGCTCACAACGCGACCTCGGTCACGCTTGAGCTTGAGTCCGAGGATGGAGACCAGGGCTTTCCGGGCCGCTGCCAATCCCGTGTGCGCTACAGCCTGGAAGGGGATGTGTTGTGCTGGCAGGCCGATGCCGAGGTCGATGAGCCCTGCCCGCTCAACCTGATACAGCACAGCTATTGGAATCTCGACGGACGAAGCGATCTGCTTGGACATCGTTTGCAGGTCGATTCTGCAAGCTATCTGCCCACCGATGTGCGGGAGTTGCCCTTGCCCGCCCGGCCGGTTGACGGCGGGCATTTCGATTTTCGCCAGCCGCGGGCCATTTCGGCCGACTGTGTGCCGGAATTAGACGGTGCGCTCCTGCTGGAACGGGGCGCCGGAGCCGAGCAAGCGTGGCGACAGCCCGTCGCATCGCTTGCGGTGGATGACCTGACCATGACCTTGGCGACCGATCAACCCCTCCTGCATGTGTACGCCTCGGCGCACTTGCGAGCGACGGCGCCCCACTTGGGCGTACCGCATGGTCCGGGGGCAGGTCTCTGTCTGGAGACTGAAGTCTGGCCGAATGGACCGGCGCTGGGCAAGGCCGTGTGGCACGAGCCGGGCAAACCCTACCGACACCGTCTTCGCCTGCAGTTTCAAGCCAAGTCGTAACCCATCTGCAGTCGGCCCCGTGGGGACAACTGAGCGGGTGTGAATCGGCCGGAGAAGTCGACTTCGTAATGTTCGGCTGCAAAGTCGGGCGAGGACATCCCACGCTCAAATGCCGAGCGTTGCAGGCGGGAAAACGCACGGTTCTTGGCGCAATCGGGCGCGGCGCCGATATACATCACATTGCTGTAGCCCGCGCCATCGTGGCGGTCTTCAACCCCATGAATCACGTCGGGATGCCACCACACCGTGTCGCCCGGCTCGACTTGCGGGATGGGCACGTAGGCACGCAGCAAGAGTTCGTGATATTGCGGCGAGACGGCCATGGCACGGCCTGCTCTGGCACCGCACAAGTCGTCGTCCGGCACATCGTCTTGCAGTGCGCGCAGAAGCATCCAGGTCATGGCGTCGGCGATCGGGACGATGTTGAGCGTGCCGTCGCCGGGGCCTTGCGCCGTCAAAGCGGTCCAGCCTTGAAAAGTGCGAAACATCCGGCAAACCGCAGGGGAGGGGATCTCCCGGGCTCCGGTGCGCCCGGCTGCATCGAAGGCGCGATACTGTGCGATGTCCCCACGGTAGATCGCGTCGTAAACCTGCCGGTAGCCTGGGTCGATCCAGCGCTCGATCGAGCCGCCGTCGACATGGGGCGACAGGCCGAGCGTGGCATCTCCGGGTTCGCGCATGCGCACTCGATCGGCGTAGGTGCGTTCCAGATCGGGGTTGAAGACGTCCGCGCCATCGTGAGTGGAATTCCACAGCCGGTTCAGCCAGCAGCGAGTGCATGCGAGTTCCTCGGATTGTCGAGCCTGCATTTGAGGCACTGACCAGTAGGTGGCAAAGATCTGCGGGCGAGCGCTCGACAGCGCACTGAAGTACTGATCCAGCCCTCGTTTGCTCGCGGATTTCTGCTCGTAGTTGTTCTGGCGGATGTAGGCCGTGATCTGTTCGTTCCACTGCGCGATGCGCGTGGGCTCGAAGACTTTGCGCACAATCACGCAGCCGCGCTCGCGAATGCGGTCGCGCTGAGCGATGCCGACAGTGTCGAGTTCATCGAAGTTGACACTGGGTATCGGACTCCCGCCCCCTGTGCGTTCAGCGGTGATGGCGTCAATCTGACGCTGGATGTGGGCGTTCATCCAGGCAAAGCGTTCGGCCCGGTCAGGCATCTGGTCGCGCAATAAGCGCTTGGTCTCACGAATCTGGTCAAGATAGGGGGCATTGGGTTCAGGCGTTTGCATGGTGGAGAGTCTCGATGGTGGGCGGTGAAAAGAGCATCTGAGGCGGCGGCGCCTCCGGATGGGCCAACATCTGCAGCAGCGATAAGCCCAGGCTGAGCCCGGCCTGATGCAGGTTTTCATGGCACACGAACAGCGGTATGCGCAGCGAGCAGGGCAATGTGCTGCTGTACTTGAGCACGATGTCCAGATCGTGTCCGGGATGTCGTCCAAGATCCGACAGGGCGCCAAGCAAGGGAAGCAGGGGAGATTCACCCGCCAACACCAGCCCGTCATAAGCAGACAAAGACGGTCGTGCCCAGTCGTTGATCTCTGCGGGCGAGCTGTCCAGGTCAATAGCCTCGACGCTGTCTCCTGCTACCCGGTTGCGAAGGCAGGCCCGGGTGAATCCCTCCCGTAGATGATCGCGATAGCTGGCGTTGGCACGGGGCAGGATGAGAGCGAGCCGACGTCTCTGCCTCCCCACCAGACAATCGACCGCCTTCTCCGCGAAGGCGGCGTTGTCAAAGTCCACTGAGGCATGCGGTGTGGGTAGAGCCGTTCTCCCATGAGCAATGAAGGGAAAACTCCGCTCCTGCAGAAACTTGAGGCGCTCGTCCTGCGGCGTGGTGTGCGTAAGGACGGCGCCATCCGCAAGGCGCCGCTGCAGCATGTAGCGCACGATGTCGAGAGAATCCCTCTCGGCGGGTTCTGGCAGAACCAGCAGGTGGTAACCGCTGTCGCGAACCGCGACACTCAGTCCGGCCAATAGTTGCATGAACCCAGTTTGCTGTGCGGCGGCAGGGTCCATCAGATAAGCCAGGTTCATGGAGCGGCCAGTCTTCAGCCGGACGGCGGTGAGATCCCGCGAATACCCCAACTCCCGTGCAGCAGCCAGAACACGGGCTCGTGTTTCAAACGACACCTGAGTCGAAGATCCCAATGCCCGGGAGACCGTTGCCAAAGAGAGGCCTGTTTCCCGAGCGAGAGTATGCAAGGTCGGTCTGGTGGACATGGAAAACGGAACCTATTTATCAACAGCATTATGGAAACGTTTCCGATTTTGTCAAGAAAAGGGTGAATAGGTTGGCTGGCGAAGATCTCATGACGAGAACATCGGGGGCGTCGTGCCTTCAAAAATGTATTTTTACAACTTTCCCAACTTGGCGTAAGCGAATGTGCTTTTGACGAGTGCTGACATGCTATGAATTTCAGGGTTTGCCCTAGGCTGGTGAATGGGTAGGATTGCTACATTGTTCGCTTGTATCGAGCGGAACAAAACCGAATGGGCAGCCAAGAGAGCGATCCCATTTCTGAGGGGGCTAGGCAGCGATTGCCTGGTCCCAATACACACTCTTATTCCAGGAGACGAGCATGAAAAAAACCTTGTTGTGCCTTGCCATGACCGCGGCTGCGGTGCTTTCCGTGCCGGCGCATGCCGCGGACAAAAGCGTCCAGGTGATTCACTGGTGGACTTCGGGCGGTGAAGCCGCGGCACTGGGCGTGCTGAAGAACGATCTCGCTTCGCAGGGCGTGACCTGGAAGGACGTGCCCATCGCTGGCGGCGGCGGTGCGCAGGCCATGACCACCTTGCGGGCGCGGCTGCTGGCCGGCGATCCGCCGACCGCTTCGCAGATGCTGGGGTTCACCATCACCGACTGGGCCAAGCAAGGTGTGCTGCAAGACCTCACGCCGCTGGCGGTGAAGGGCAACTGGGCGCAGAAGGTGCCCAAGGCGCTGCAGCAGTTCGACGTTTACAAGGGCAAGTGGATCGCCGCGCCGATCGACGTGCATTCCACCAACTGGGTCTGGGCTAACAAGTCGGTGCTTGAGAAGGCGGGCGTGACGACCGAACCCAAGACCTGGGATGATTTCATCGCCGACCTGGAGAAGGTGAAGAAGGCCGGGTTCATCGGTCTGGCGCTGGGCGGCCAATCCTGGCAGGAGGCCACGATGTTCGACGGCGTGGTGTTGTCGACCGGCGGGCCGGATTTCTATCGCAAGGCCTTCATCGACCGCGATCAGGCGGCGCTGAGCTCGCCACTGATGCTCAAGGCCTTCCAGCGCATGAGCGAACTGCGCAAATACGTCGACCCCAACTTCGCCAACCGCGACTGGAACGTGGCCACCGGCATGGTGATCAATGGCAAGGCGGGCTTCCAGATCATGGGCAACTGGGCGTTGGGCGAATTCAACCATGCCAACAAAGTGCCCGAGAAGGATTACCTGTGCTTCAACGTCCCGGGCACGCAGGGCTCGGTGATCTACAACTCCGACGTGTTCGCCTTCTTCAAGGTGGGCGCGTCCGAGAAGGCGGCGCAGGACCTGATGGCCGAGGACGTGATGTCGCCCAAGGTGCAGGTGGGTTTCAACGTGCTCAAGGGCTCGGCGCCGGCCGTGCTGGGCACGTCCGACGCCGACTTCAACGCCTGCGGCAAGAAGGCCATCGCCCAGTTGGCCTATGCCGACAAGCACAACACCCTGCTGGGCTCGATGTCGCAGGGCTATGCCGTGCCGCCGCAGATCCAGAACGCTTTCTATGACGTGATTTCGCGCGAGTTCAACGGCCAGATCACGCCGCAGGAAGCCGTCAAGCAGCTCGCCGCAGCGGCCAAGGCGCAATACTGACGCTGTGCCAGCGACAGGGTGCGCCGTTTGAGGGTGCGCCCTGTCGTCAGCGATTCTGGAAGAAGCGATCCATGAAGGCCGGACTCCTGCCCAAACTCCTGCTCAGCCCCAGCGTGCTGCTGGTGCTGGCCTGTGTGTATGGCTTCATCGCCTACACCGTCTATCTGTCGTTCACCGCGTCACAGATGTTGCCCGACTACGAGTGGGTGGGGCTGACCAACTACAAGATTCTGCTGGGCTTGCAGAACTGGTGGATCTCGGTGAACAACCTCTGGATTTTCGCGCTGCTCTACATCGTGATCTCCATGGGGCTGGGTCTGCTGCTGGCCATTCTGATCGACCAGAAAATTCGTGCCGAATCGGTGATGCGATCGATTTTTCTCTACCCCATGGCGCTGTCCTTCATCGTGGTCGGCACGGCGTGGAAGTGGCTGTTCGATCCCGGTGTGGGGTTCGAGCATGTGATCCGGCAGCTGGGGTTCGCCAGTTTCAGCCTGCGCTGGGTGACGGAAAGTCATATGGCGATCTATTGCATCGTGGTCGCGGCCATCTGGCAGACCACGGGTTTTGTCATGGCCATGTTTCTTGCCGGACTTCGCGGCATCGATGCCGAGCCAGTCAACGCCGCGCGCATCGATGGGGCGCGGACCTGGCAGATCTATGTGCACGTCATCATTCCCCAGCTCGCGCCCGTGTTCGCTTCAGCCTTCGTGGTGCTGGTGACCATGGCGATCAAGTCGTATGACCTGGTCGTGGCGCTGACCAGCGGCGGACCGGCCAACGGCAGCTGGCTGCCGTCGGTCTTCATGTATCAATACACCTTCACCCGCAGCGAAATGGGCGTGGGCTCGGCCAGCTCGGTTTTGATGTTGATCGCCGTGGGGCTGTTCGTGCTGCCGTATCTGTTGAGTGAAGTACGGAGGGTGAAACATGGCTGATCTCGCCTTGCCAAGCCAGGGCGCACG
Source organism: Thiomonas sp. (assembly GCA_021286835.1). Lineage (GTDB taxonomy): Bacteria > Pseudomonadota > Gammaproteobacteria > Burkholderiales > Burkholderiaceae_C > Thiomonas. Next base: position 1,497 of record JAJTBQ010000009.1, on the reverse strand, counting down.
CAGCGCCGCCGGGTTGCGGGTGGGCCGTGTGGCGCTGTATGCGGTGCTGGTGTTCATGGCGCTGCTGTTCCTGATCCCGCTCTACGTCATGTTGGTCAACGCGTTCAAGCCACTGAGTGAGATCGAGACCGGCAACCTCATCACCCTGCCCTCGCACTGGACTCTGCAGCCCTGGCTGACGGCCTGGGGCACGGCGCAGATCGGCGTGTCGGCGCATGGTCTGAAGCCCTACTTTCTGAACTCGTTCCTGATCGCCATTCCCGCGGTGGTCATCTCCACGCTGATCGGTGCGCTCAACGGCTACATCCTCACGCAGTACAAATTCCGGGGAGCCAATCTGGTCTATGCCGGGCTGCTGTTCGCCGTGTTCATTCCCTTTCAGATCGTGCTCATTCCCATGGCGCGCCTGCTTGGCATGATGGATCTGTCGGGGACCATCAAAGGGCTGATCTTCGTCAACGTGGTCTATGGCATCGGCTTTGTCACCCTTTTCTTCCGCAACTATTACGCCGCGTTTCCGCATGAGCTCGTGCGCTCGGCGCGCATGGACGGTGCGGGGTTCTTCGGGGTGCTCTGGCGCATTCTGCTGCCCAACAGTGCGCCCATCATCGTGGTCACGGTGATCTGGCAGTTCACCAATATCTGGAATGAATTTCTCTTCGGCTCGACCTTCAGCAGCTATTCCTCGTCACCGCTCACGGTGGCGCTGAACAATCTGGTCAACAGCTCCATGGGCGTCAAGGAATACAACGTGTATTTCGCCGCGGCCATCATCGCGGCCGTGCCCACCCTGATCGTCTACCTCCTTTCCGGCAAGTATTTCGTACGGGGCCTCATGGCGGGCTCCGTCAAGGGCTGAAACCTGATGGCAACCCTCGACATCCTCGGTATCAACAAGAGCTTCGGCGCCGTCAAGGTGCTGCACGACGTCACCATCCAGATGGCCGACGGCGAGTTCCTCGTGCTGGTGGGCCCGTCGGGCTGCGGCAAGAGCACGCTGATGAACATCATCGCCGGGCTGGAAGAACCCACCGGCGGGGCCCTGCACCTCGACACGCAGGACATCACCCGGCTGGCTCCGGCGGATCGCAACATCTCCATGGTGTTCCAGTCGTATGCGCTCTACCCCAATATGAGCGTGGCCAAGAACATCGAGTTTCCTCTGGCCATGCGCAAGGTGCCCAAGGCGCAGCGCGCCGAGCGGGTACGCAGCGTGGCGGCCTTGCTGCAGATCGAGCATCTGCTCGATCGCAAGCCGCGTGCGCTCTCGGGTGGACAGCGCCAGCGTGTGGCCATTGGCCGGGCGCTGGCGCGCGAACCCAAGCTCTATCTGTTCGACGAACCCTTGTCCAACCTCGACGCGCAACTGCGCCTGGACATGCGCACCGAGCTGAAGAAGCTGCATCAGCGCCTGCGCGCCACCATCGTCTATGTCACGCACGACCAGATCGAGGCCATGACGCTGGCCAGCCGCATCGCGGTGATGAAGGGCGGCGT
>JAJTBQ010000249.1 GCA_021286835.1 Thiomonas sp. | reverse complement strand
CCCTGGACCTGGCCGTGATCGAGCCGCCACAACACGCTGGACGTCGTGTCGCCGATGAAGCCGAGATTGAGCGGGTCGTAGCGCCCGTACTCGCGCTGCCAGATGGGCTGATAGTCGGCCCAGGGCTGCGGCCCGTTGCGCTCCCAGTTCTGGGTGATGGAGTCGCCCAGCCAGACCAGCTCGGCGCGGCTGTGGCGCACCTGCTGTAGCGAGGCTTCAAAGCGCTTGCGCCACCACGGCAGGTCCATGCGTCCGATGGGCACCGCGGCCAGATTGACCGCGGCCTTCGCAGGTCGCGGACGCAGCCAGGGGCTGAGCAGCAGGGCGCCGGCGGTCTGCATCAAGGTGCGACGGCGCAGCGAGTGCGTAGGGGGCATCGGCTTCATCAGGGTTCCTGGACGTGAGGCTCTGCTGACGGCGAGTGTTCGGCGGGCTCGGGCGCGGCGTCGATCGGCAAAACTTCGCACCATTGGGCAGTCCACGCGGTGCTGCGCCGAACGGACGGTGCCAGCAGGTCGTCCACGCTTGCGGCCTGCCGCCCCTGGCCGTCTCGCCACATCCCTTCGGCTTCGCGCCGCAGGTCGACGCGGCCGCCACCTTGCGACGATCCATGCCAGCCGATCAGGCGCTGCGCTTCGCCTTCGAGGCCGCGCTCGACCCGGATGGCGAAGTGATAGCCCTCCAGCGTGGTGCCGCGAAGTTCACTGTCGCGGGCGCTTGGGGAATCGGGTTGTGATAGGTCCTGCCTGGTGCGAAACAGTTTGAACACGTCATGCGCTGCGAAGAAGAGGGATGGGCAAATTATGCGCGAGGCCCTTCTCGCGGACTCTGTGCAGTAATGCGCATTTTCTGCACTTCGCAGGAGATCGACCGGTGAATGCGCGCGGACAGCGTGACGAAATTCACGGACAGGGCGGGTTGCCTTGATGAGAATGCCTCAGACCGAAGAAGCCATGCAAGCCGTGCAGGAATAATGCAAGGCTTGCGCCGATTTCGGCATTTTGTCCGGATTGTCAAGATTTTTGTCTCTTCCCTTTCGAATCGATGACTGACTGAGCCTGCTGCACCACTGTGATGTTCCGCTCGCCCACCCGCTCCCTATCCCGCTGGCTGCTCTGGTCTGCGGGCATCGTGGTGTCTTACGTTTTACTGGCGGGGCTGGTGCTCGGGGTGCGCTCGAGTGAGCTTTTACTGTGGCCCGCAGCCGCCGTGGCCGCATTTGCACTGATCGCGCGAGGCCAGTCGATGGTGCCCGCGCTGCTGCTGGCTTCGTGGCTGAGTGCCCATTTTTTTCTAGGGTGGGGAGTGCAGGCCAGCGCGATGATTGCAGCGGGCGATGCATTGGGACCGCTGCTGGGGCTGTGGGTATTGCGTCGGCGAGCATCCCGCTGGCAGGGCTTCGAGGGGACGGCCGACGCCATCTGGTTCATCGGTGCCATGGGCCTGTTGTCGTCGGCGGTCTCGGCGGCGGCCGGTGTGGTCGCAGCCTGGCTGTATGGCTTTGACGCAGCGCCACTATCGCCTCAACTTGGCCTGCAGTGGTGGATTACCGATACGGTCAGCGTCGTGGTGCTCACGCCGGTGGCCGAACTGCTGCGGCGTCAGTCGCTGCAGGCCTTGCGTGCCATGCTCAGCTGGGAAGTGGTGCTGCTGCCGATTCTGGCCTTGGTGGGCATCCTGCTGTTTTTTTTCATGCCCGCGGGTCAGAGCGCGCTGCCGTTCGGGCTGGCTACCCTGATCATCCTGCCCCTGCTATGGGCGGCCATGCGCCTGTCCCTTTCTGTGGCGACAACCTTGAATGCCCTCGTCTGCGTGATCGTCGTGACGGCCACTTTGCAGCAGAAGGGCCCGATGTACAGCCTGCACGGCGGCGATCGCTTCCTGTCCTTGCAGATCATGCTGCTGGCGATGTCCAGCGCCATCCTGCTGGCCGGCTTGCTGGCCAGGGAGCGCACCGTGGCGCTCAAGCAGGTGCGCGACATCAACGCCACGCTGGAGAAGAAGGTCAACCGCCGCACCGCCGCGCTGCAGGTTAGCCAAGCGACGACGCAGGCGCAGTTGCGGTTTCAGGAGTCGCTGCTCAATGCCCTGCCCAATCCGGTGGCGTTCAGCGATCCGCAGGGACAGTTCACCCGGGTGAACGTGGCCTTCAACCTGCTGGTCGGGCTGGGCGGGCCGGAAATCCATGGGCGCACCGGTTCGCAGATTCTCGGCTCGACGCTGGGCCGCATCTGGGAAGACATGGACAACGAACTGCTCTCGGGCAGTCTGCAGGTCACGCGCGAGGCGCCGTATCTTCACCCCGATCATGAGCCCACGGTGTGGATTCTGAACAAGGCCCTGGTGCGGGACGCCGTGAGCCGGCAGATCGTCGGCGTGGTCACCAGCATGCAGGACATCACGGCGCTCAAGCAACTGCAGCATCAGCTCAGCGAAGACGAGCAGCGCTTCCGCTTCCTCGCGGAGGAGTCGCCCGTGCCCCTGGTCATCACCCGCACCACCGATGCGGCGCTGCTGTTCTCCAACAAGGCGGCCGACGCTCTGTTCCGCGGCTCGTATGGGCAATACGCCGGCCAGTCGATGCGCCATCTCTGGGGCGACTCGGTCGATCGCGATCAACTGCTGCTGCGGCTGCAGCGCGAGGGCGGGGTGGTTCGCGGCATGGAGGCGCAGTTCCGCCGCCTCGACGGCACCGAGGTCTGGCTGCTGCTGTCGGTGACCCGCGGACGTTACCGCGACGACGACGCGCTGATCTTCGCCTTCAAGGACATCACCGAGGCCAAGGCCCGCGAGAGCGAACTGCGCAATCTCGCCTATACCGACACGCTGACGGGCATTCCCAATCGCCGCTATTTCCTGGCGCGCGCCGCCCTCGAGCTGCGCCGGGCGCAGCGCGAGGGCATTCCTTTCGCCGTTCTGGCGTTGGATATCGACCGCTTCAAACAGGTCAACGACCAGCTCGGCCACCAGGCCGGCGATGGGGTCATCCGCTGCTTCGCGCAGACTTGCATGCAGCAGTTGCGCGGGCATGACATCTGTGGACGGCTGGGCGGTGACGAATTCGCCATCCTGCTGCCGCAGACCACGCGGCAGGTTGCGTTCGACGTGGCGCAGCGCCTGCGCCTGGCCATTCAGGAAGCGAGCTGCCTGCCGCCCGTCTCGCAGAGCGGCATGACCTTGACCACCAGCATCGGCATTGCGGAGTTCCTCCCCATCTCGTCGGTCAAGGATGCCGACGAACTCCTCGACCGCGCCGACCAGGCGCTCTATCGCGCCAAGCAGGCCGGGCGCAACCGCGTTGAAATCTGGACGGGCGAACCCGC
>JAJTBQ010000248.1 GCA_021286835.1 Thiomonas sp. | reverse complement strand
CGATGCCCAGGCCGTGCAGCAGGTACAGCACGTCCTCGGTCGCCACGTTGCCGGTCGCGCCCTTGGCATAGGGGCAGCCGCCCAGGCCGGCGACGGAGGAATGAAAGCTCGCCACGCCCATGTCCAGCGACGCGAGGATGTTGGCCAGCGCCTGGCCGTAGGTATCGTGGAAGTGGCCGGCCAGCTTCTCGATGGGGAAGGCCGCCGCGGCGGCCTCGAAGGCGGCCTGCACCGCGCCTGCCGTGCCGACGCCGATGGTGTCGGCGATGTCGATGGCGTCGCAGCCCAGATCGGCCATGCGGCGCACCACCTCGGCCACGGCGGCCGGCGCCACGTCGCCCTGATAGGGGCAGCCCAATGCCACGGAAATGCTGCCGCGCAGCTTCACGCCCGCCGCCTGGGCGGCCTCGGCCACCGGGCGGAAACGCTCGATGGATTCGGCGATGGAGCAGTTGATGTTCTTCTGCGCGAAGGCCTCGGTCGCGGCGCTGAACACCACCACCTCGCCCACGCCCGCGGCCAGCGCGGCCTCCATGCCTTTCATGTTCGGCACCAGCGCGGAATACACGGTGCCCGCGCGGCGCCGGATGCCCGCCATGACCTCGGCGCTGCCGGCCATCTGCGGCACCCACTTGGGCGACACGAAGGCGGCGGCCTCGACATTGGGCAGCCCGGCGGCGGACAGGCGGTCGATGAGTTCGACCTTCACCGCCGTGGAGACCGGTTCGGCTTCGTTCTGCAGCCCGTCGCGCGGGCCGACTTCCACCACGTCGACGTGACGCGGCAGGTGGGTCAGTGTGACCTTGGACATGGAAGACTCCTCAAACAACCCGATTCAGATTCAATAGCCCAGCCGCATGTCCACCACGCCGCCCGGCCGTTCACCGCGTTCGATGGCGGCAATCTTGCGCATCACCTGCGCCGCGGAAGGCCCCACCAGGGTCTGCGCGGCCACGTGCGGCGTGACGCGCACCCGCGGATGGCTCCAGAGCGCATCGGCCATCGGCAAGGGCTCGGTGGCAAACACATCGAGCAAGGCGCTGGCCAGATGCCCGCCGTGCAGCAGATCGAGCAAGTCATCCTGGTCGATCACGGCGCCACGGCTGGCGTTGATGACGTGCGCCCCCTGCGGCAGGCGGCTCAGAGCAGCGTAGTCGAGCAGACCGCGGGTGTCTGCGGTCAACGGCAACAACACCACCAGCACCCGGGTCTGGGCCAGAAATTCATCGAGCCGGTCGAGCGCGAAGAGGGGGCACCCCAGCTCGGCAGCAAAGCCCGACTGCCCGCTGCGGCTGCAGGCCAGGATGGGAAAGTCCATCGCCGCCACGCGCCGGGCGGCCGCCGCGCCCATCTGCCCCAGTCCGAGAAAGCCCACGGTGAAGCTGGCTCGCGGCGGCAGGGCGAGCGGCTCCCACTGCCGCCGCGCCTGTTGCGAGGCGTAGTCCATCATGCGGCGATAGGCGTGCAGCACGCCTTCGGCGACATAGTCGGCCATTTGCCGTCCCATGCCGGCGTCTTCGAGGCGGATGAGAGGCACACCGGGATGCAGGCGGTGCAGCGCCGGGGCGATGGCATCCACGCCGGCGCCCAGATTGAATACGGCGCGCAGCCCCATCTGTCCCTGCAGCCAGTCCGTCGGCGGCTTCCACACCAGGGCGAAGTCGGCTTGGGCCTCGGGCTGGCTGCAGGCATCGATCACCTCGACGGCCAGGCCGGTTTCCTGGGCATGCTGCATCAGCGCCTCGCGCCAGCGGCGGAAAGGTTCGTCCGGGTCCCAAACCGCCAGTTTCATGCCTGCAAGTCCTCGATCTTCAAGACTTCGATGCGCAGCAGTTCCACCCCCTCGCTCACCTGATCGCCGACGGCGTGGAGCAGTTCGCTCACCTGCCCTGCCGACGGCGCGACCAGGGTGTGCTCCATCTTCATGGCTTCGAGGACCAGCAGGGGATCACCGGCCTGCACCGTATCGCCCGGCTGCACGTGCAGGGCGATGATCTTGCCGGGCATGGGCGCGGTCAGCCGCCCGCCCGCCGAGCCCGCGTCGGCGCTGCCCAGATCGGCGCCCAGCCGCTGCAGCGTGGCCTGCTCGCCGCCGGAGAACACCTGAAAGGTCATCTCGCCCAGAAGGACCCCATCCATCTGCGCGCGCTCGGTGCCCAGGGTGAGCACCAACGAGAACGCCTGGGTGGCGCGGTCCACCCGTTTGAGGCGCGCGGCACAGGCGAAGGGTTGCGGCTGCGCCGCGCCGGGTGTCTGGAGGCGCAGGGGCTGACCCGCCGACGGCGGCCACAGCGTGCAGTCCAACGGGCCCCAGGGACTGTCGAAGCGCAGCGAGCGCGGCGGCAGCACGCCGTTGGAAAACCCGTCGCCGGCCGACCAGGGATCGTCGGTCTGCTGCGCGCGTTCGACTTCGAGCAGGGCGCCGACCGCGGCGGCGCAGGCCAGCGACCGGGACAGGGATGGCGGCGCCAGCAGCACCTCCTGCTGACGCGCGATGAGTCCCGTATCGACCACGCCCTGGGCGAACGCCGGATCGCCCAGCAGGCGGTGGAGAAACTGCGCATTGGTCTGCAAGCCGGCAATGCGGGTCGCGGCAAGCGCCTGGCGCAGGCGATGGCGCGCCTGCTCGCGGGTCTCGCCCCAGGCGATGAGCTTGGCGATCATGGGGTCGTAGAACGGCGTGATGGTGTCACCTTCGCGCACCCCGCTATCGACTCGAATGCCATGGGCCTGCGCAGGACCGAACGCGGCGTGCGGCGGCAGCGCCAGCCGTCGCAACTGGCCGGTGGAAGGGAGAAACCCGGCCTCGGGATGTTCCGCGTACAGCCGCGCCTCGATGGCATGGCCCGCGCAGCGCACCTCGTCCTGGCCGATGGGCAGCGGCTGGCCTGCGGCCACCTGCAACTGCCACGCCACCAGATCCAGCCCGGTGATCAGCTCGGTGACGGGATGCTCGACCTGCAGGCGCGTGTTCATCTCCATGAAATAGAAGGTCTGCGGCACCCCGGCTTCGCTGCATTCCACGATGAATTCCACCGTGCCCGCGCCGACATAGCCCACCGCGCGGGCTGCAGCCACCGCGGCCGCGCCCATGTCGCGCCTCAGGCTTTCGGGCAGGCCTGGGGCCGGCGCTTCCTCGATGACTTTCTGGTGGCGACGCTGCATCGAGCAGTCGCGCTCGAACAGCCAGAGCGCATGGCCCTGCTGGTCGGCGAACACCTGGATCTCGATATGGCGCGGGTTGCGCACCAGGCGCTCGATCAACACCGCATCATTGCCGAAGCTGCTCCGCGCCTCGCGGCGGCACGAGGCCAGCGCCGCATCGAA
>JAJTBQ010000247.1 GCA_021286835.1 Thiomonas sp. | reverse complement strand
CGCAGGAAGGCCGGGATTTCCATTTCTTCCATACCGCTTTGCATCAACGCGTTCACATGGGCCGAAGGCGCGCCGCGGCCGCTGCGCCAGATCGCCGGGATCTGGTGCGTGTCGGCGCCAGTCGGCATGCCGTAGCCCTGCCCCATCAGCGGCACATTGTCGGTACCCGTGCGGATGATGGTCAGCTCGGGAGCCGCCTTTTCCGCCTTGCCGCACAGGCCCGTGGCCAGCACGGTGACGCGCAGCGAGTCGCCCATGGTCGGATCGTTGACGGTGCCGAAGATGATGTTCGCATCCGGCGAGGCATAGGCGCGGATGGCGTTCATGGCCTCGCGCGTTTCGCCCAGGCGCAGCGAGTCGTCGGCCGTGATGTTGACCAGCACGCCCTTGGCCCCCGAGAGATCGACGCCATCGAGCAGCGGGCAGACCACGGCCTGCTCGGCAGCCAGCCGGGCACGGTCGGGGCCGCTGGCCACGGCGGTGCCCATCATCGCCTTGCCCGGCTCGCCCATCACGCTCTTCACGTCCTCGAAGTCGGCGTTGATCAGGCCCGGCACATTGATGATCTCGGCAATGCCGCCCGTGGCGTTTTTCAGCACGTCGTTGGCCTTGCCGAAAGCCTCTTTCTGGCTGATGTCGTCACCGTAAACCTCCAGCAGCTTCTCGTTGAGCACGACGATGAGTGAATCGACGTTGGCCTCCAGCTCGGCCAAACCCTGCTCGGCGTTGGACATGCGCTTGGAACCCTCGAAGTCGAACGGTCGCGTCACCACGGCCACCGTCAGGATGCCCATCTCGCGGGCGATCTTGGCGATCACCGGTGCGGCGCCCGTGCCGGTGCCGCCGCCCATGCCGGCCGTGATGAACAGCATGTGCGCGCCTTCGAGCGCATCGCGGATCTGGCCGCGCGCCTGGTCGGCCGACTCGCGGCCGACCACCGGCTTGCCACCCGCTCCCAGACCCGTCTTGCCCAGTTGCAGGAACTGATGGGCGCTGGAAGTCTTGAGCGCCTGGGCATCGGTGTTGGCGCAGATGAATTCCACACCACGCACGCCCGAGGCGATCATGTGTTCGACGGCGTTGCCGCCGCCACCGCCAACACCGATCACCTTGATGTTGGTTCCCTGGTTGAACGCGCTGTGGGCGTCGTTCTCGATCATTTCAAAAGCCATGTCACACCTCCGTTGAAAACCGGCTGACGCACCCTACGCCCGCCGAACACACTCTGCGCACCCGTCTGCGGACCCTCCGCAGCCAAGTCCGCAGAACTCAAAAATTCCCTGCAAACCATTCGCGCAATCGCCCCAGCGAGCCCTTGACCGAACTGCTCTTCTGCGCGATGCGCGCGCCGCGCTGACGCTGGTGCAGGGCTTCGGCCAACAGTCCCATGACCGTGGCCATGCGCGGATTGCGCACCATGTCGGCCAGCGGACCGCTGTAGCTCGGCGTGCCCACGCGCACCGGCTTGAGGAAGATGTCTTCCGCCAGCTCGACCATGCCGGGCATCTGCGCCGAACCGCCGCAGAGCACCACGCCGGAAGACAGCACGTCCTCGAAGTGCGAATCGCGAATGACCTGCTGCGCCAGCGCGAAGATCTCCTCGGTACGCGGCTCGATCACGCTGGCGAGCACCTGGCGCGACAACATGCGCGGCCCGCGGTCGCCCAGCCCCGGCACCTCCAGCGTCTCTTCGGGATTGGCCAGAACCTGCTTGGCGATGCCATGCTCGATCTTGATGTCCTCGGCATCTCGCGTGGGCGTGCGCAGCGCCATGGCGATGTCGCTGGTGATCAGCTCCCCCGCCACCGGAATGATGGCCGTGTGGCGGATGGCGCCTCCGGTGTAGATGGCGATGTCGGTCACGCCGGCGCCGATGTCCACCACGGCCACGCCGAGTTCCTTTTCATCGTCGGTGAGCACGGCATGGCTGGAGGCCAGCGGGTGCAGCACCAGTTGCTCGACCTCCAGACCGCAGCGGCGCACGCACTTGATCACGTTCTCGGCCGCGGTCTGCGCCCCGGTGACGATGTGCACGTTCACCTCCAGGCGAACCCCGCTCATGCCCACCGGCTCCTTGACTTCCTGGCCGTCGATGATGAACTCCTGCGGCTCGACCAGCAGCAGCCGCTGATCCGCCGGAATATTCACCGCCTTGGCGGTTTCGATCACCCGGGTGACGTCGGCCTGCGTGACTTCACGGTCCTTGATGGCCACCATGCCGTGCGAGTTCTGCCCGCGGATGTGGCTGCCGGTGATGCCGGTGATGACATGGGTGATCTTGCAATCGGCCATCAGCTCGGCCTCCTTCAGCGCCGCCTGGATGGACTGCACCGTCGCCTCGATGTCCACCACCACCCCGCGGCGCATGCCCGCGGTCGGCGCCTGGCCCATGCCGACGATCTTGAAGCCCGCCGCCGGGTTGTCGCGATCGGCCAGCATCTCGGCCACCACCACCAGCACTTTGGACGTGCCGATGTCCAGCGCCACCACCAGATCCTTGTAGTCCTTGGCCATGTCAGTCATTCCTCCCCGCGGGTTGCGGTGTCGTCGTTTTTTTCGTGGTCTTGTTCATGCCCGGCAGATCCACACCCTGCAGATGCACGGCGAAGCCATTGGGATAGCGCAGATCGGCGCTGTCGATGGCACGCCCGTAGCGCGATTCGAGTTGCGGCATCAGGGTCATGAACTGCTTGAGGCGGGTCTGGGTGGCGGCGCTGTCGGGGGCGCTGCCCAGATCGATATGCAGGCCCGAGCGGGTCTGCACGCTCCAGTTGCCGCCGCTGCCCAGCGCCAACGCCACCACGTTCTGCTGGAAGGCACGCATCAGCGGCTGCAGGGTCTGGCTCATCTGCAGCACCTGCGCGCTCGTTCCCACCGGTCCGCTGAACAGAGGCAGGCCCAGACCCTGGACTTCGCCGAGGTTCGCCGTGAAGGCCTGACCCTGCGCATTGACCAGTTGCGGCGCGCTGCCCGGCTCGCGCCAGAGGGCCACGGGCTGCTGCGCCTGCAGGGTGACGCCCAACCGCATCGGCCACAGCCGCTGCACCACTGCGGTGCGTACCCAGGGCAGGTTCTCGAACACGCGCTGCGCCTGGGCGAGATTGATGGTGAGGAAGTTGCCCTGCAATTGCGGCAAGGCCTCGGCACGCACCGTCACCGGGCTGATGCGCTGCAGATCGCCCTGAAGCCGCACCGCGCGGATATCCCACCAGCTGCGCTGCATCAACCAGTGCGCCGCCACGAACACGCAACCGAGCGCCACCAGCCAGTACAGCGCACGGGACGTGCCCTGCATCAGGCGGATGTCGAGCGGAAGTTCGCGCGGCGCGTAG
>JAJTBQ010000246.1 GCA_021286835.1 Thiomonas sp. | reverse complement strand
AACGCGCGGCCGTAGTCCACCAGACCCGACGCAGGATTCGAGGAGGCCGTGCCGCAGGTGGTCGCGACAGGTGGCGTCGTGGGCGTAGGCGTGGGCGTGGGCGTGGGCGTGGGCGTGGGCGTGGGCGTGGGCGTGGGCGTGGGCGTCGTGGGCGTCGTCGAACTTTGATTCGCAGAAGTGGTCCCGCCAGTCACCACCGGTTGCGGGCTGGCGATTGCCGCTGTGCCTGGAGCAGTTGCGGAATTGGCGGCGAGATCTGCAGTGCCTCCGCCGCCGCAAGCCGTAAGCACGGCAGAGGCGCAGGCTGCGGCCACTATCACCTTGAGAAACGAAACATTCATGACAACTCCCTCACTTGAGCCCAACGACACCGCCACTTGTGATTGGCATGTCAGTGGACCTGCTCGAACGATTTCAGCGCCGTTCTTTTCGCTGCACTCATTCGAAATACATGGACAAACTCGGGACGTCTTGTTACATCAAGGCCGACAGAACTCGGTCGTTCAGCCCGCTGCCCTCGAACATCCCTATTGCGAAGCCGTAGATACCCAAGGGCAATCGTCGGCAAATGTCGCATTCGATGGGCTGAATTGTCGAATTTGTCCTGTTCCGAATCGATCAGCACGCCCCCCATTTCAGCGTCGGAAAAAGATGATTTCCCTGTCGGAAATTTCTGATAGTCTGGTGCCGTTCTGATCATTGCCTGCGGCGTCGGCTTTTAGACAACAAAAATATGACGCCGACCTCACGGAGCGGTCGCTGACCATGAAAGCTGTGCTCTCCTCAGACGCCAACGATCCGACGCCCTCCCCCGTGCAGGAGGCCGCTTCGGCCTCGTCCGACTGGCGTGTTGCCGTCGATCTGCCCAAACTGATCGATCAGTTGCCCGGCTTCGTATTCCGTCTGCGGCACGGCGTTGGCCCGTTGCAATGCGATTTCGCCAGCGCCAACTGCCAGGAGGTCTGCGGGCTGCCGATCGATGATCTGCGCGATTTGGCACTGCGCTTAGTCGACCGGATCGACCCTCAGGACCTCGCCACCTTTCGCGCCAGCCTGCAGGCCAGTGTCGCAACGGGGTTCTGGAATTGGGAGGGCCGGCTTCACACCCAGCATGGGCTCAAATGGGTGAACGTAAGAGCCCGCACGCGCAGCGTCGATGCGCTGACGGCCGAGTCCACCGGCATCATGATCAACGTCACCCAGAGTCATCAGCGCGAATCGCAATTGCTCACGCTATCTACCGATTTGCGGCAGATGGCCTCGCATCTGGAATCGGTAAGAGAAGCGGAACGGGCCCGCATGGCGCGCGACCTGCATGACGATCTCGGCCAGGTCCTCACTGCCCTGCAAATGGATGTGGCCTTGCTACGCCGACAATTCGGCGCAACCGACTCGGCAGAGCTGTTCGGCAATGTCGACAAGCTCATTCGTGCCGCTGCGGAAGCGGGACGGCGCGTGGCTGCCGAGCTGCGCCCCAGCGTGCTCGACCTGGGGCTCAAGGCGGCGTTGCGCTGGATGGCCGAGCAATACGCCAAACGCTACAACATTCGTGTGCAAACCGATCTGATCTACCAGCGTGAGGTGGACGACTTGATCGCCACGGAGCTGTTCCGCATCGCGCAGGAAGGCCTGACGAACGTGGTGCGCCATGCGAAGGCGCGCCAGGCCTGGGTGCGCTGCGTCGATGCGCAAGACGGGCAGATCTGCATTTCCGTCGAGGACGACGGTCGGGGCTACACGCCGCAGGATGCCTCCGCCAGCCGCCCTTCACTGGGCCTGCGGGGCATGCGCGAACGCGCCGCGGTGTTCGGCGGCAGTTTTCAGCTCGGCCCGTCGGCGCATGGCGGGCTGCGCATCCAGGTCTGCATGCCTCTGACGGCCGGAGCGGAACATGGATGATTTGCGCGTGCTCATCATCGACGACCACGCCCTGCTGGGCGAGAGCCTGGCGCGCTTTCTCGGCTCCAACGGCATGCAGGCCGTATGGTGCGGCGACATCGTCCAGGCCATGCAGGCCATCCGCGAACAGCCCTGGAGCGTGGTGCTACTCGATCTGTCCATGCCGCAGGGCAATGGGCTCGATCTGCTCAAGCGCATCAAGCTCGCGCATCCCGAGTTGCCGGTGCTCATCCTGAGCATGCACCCGGAGCAGCAATTCGCGCTGCGCGCCCTGCGCGGCGGTGCGGCCGGCTATCTGACCAAGGGCTGCAGCCCCGACGTGCTGGTCGAAGCCATCCACAAAGTCGTCCACGGCGGGCGCTATCTCACCCCCGGCGTGGCCGAGCAGCTGGCCAATTACATGAACGAAGGCGACGCGGCGGAGGAGCCCCATGCCCGGCTTTCCGATCGCGAGATGCAGGTGTTCATGCGGCTGGTCGAAGGCAAATCGGTCAATCAGGTCGCGGACGAGTTGCACATCAGTTGCAAGACCGTGAGCACCCACAAGACCCGGCTGATGCACAAACTCGCCCTCGACAACGACGCCGACCTGGTGCGCTACGCCATGCACCAGGGCATCGTGAGCTAAGCGCTGAACATGACCTTCGCGCGCAAGCGCCGCCAAGACACGACGCGCCGCGGTTTTTATACTGCCGCTGATGCAAACCCCCTTCTCGCCTGACCGCGCGATTCAGCTCGCGCGAGACACCCTGGATATCGAAGCCCGCGCCCTGGTCACCCTGCGCGAGCGCCTCGCCAGCCCCCCCCTCTCCCGAGCCTTGGCGCAGGCGGTGCAGTGCATCCTGCAGAGCACCGGGCGTGTGGTGGTTTCAGGTATGGGCAAGTCGGGCCATGTGGGCCGCAAGATCGCGGCCACCTTCGCCTCCACCGGCACGCCGGCCTACTTCGTGCACCCGGCCGAAGCCAGTCATGGCGACCTCGGCATGGTGACGCGCGACGACGTGTTCCTGGCCCTGTCCAACTCCGGCGAGACCGAGGAGCTCACCCGCATCGTGCCTCAGGTCAAGCGCCTTGGGGCCACCCTCATCAGCATGACCGGCCGCACCGACTCGACCCTGGCGCGACATGCCGACATCTTGCTCGATTGCGCGGTCGAACAGGAAGCCTGTCCGCTCAACCTGGCCCCCACCGCGAGCACGACCGCCCAGCTCGCCCTGGGCGACGCCCTCGCCGTCGCCCTGCTCGACGCCCGGGGCTTCGGCCCGGACGACTTCGCCCGCACCCATCCCGGCGGCAGCCTCGGGCGACGGCTGCTCACCCACGTCCGCGACGTGATGCGCAGCGGCGAGGCCGTGCCCACCGTGGTGGGCGACGCGCCTTTCACCGCCGCGCTGATGGAAATCACCCGCAAGGGCCTGGGCATGACCGCCGTGG
>JAJTBQ010000245.1 GCA_021286835.1 Thiomonas sp. | reverse complement strand
GGGCCGCCCAACTCCTGCGCCGCGGCGACGGCTTCATCGACGGAAAACGCGGGCTTGCCGAGTGGAACCGGCACACCGTGCTCCCTCAGCAATTGCTTGGCCTGATATTCATGAATTTTCATGGTGTCTCGTCCTCGACTTGGGGTGTAGGCATTGTGCCTTTGGCACGTTGCGGCGCAGCGGGCTGCGCCCAACGGGGATAGAACTCGGCCACCGCAGGTCCGTCCAGCCGCAGGGCGTGACAGCGGTTGAGCTGAAAGGGCATGTCGGCGGGGCGTTCGGTTTCGGTGACGGGCAAGGCGATTTGGGTCAACCCTGCCAGTCCCTGAATCGCGGCGGTGGGCAGGACCTGCGTCAATTCGGTCAGATGGGTACAACCCAGCACACCGCCGAGACGTTCGCGCACTGCGGCGCGAAACCCGCGCAACAGATTGAGGCCGATGAGCCGCCTGTAGGCCTCGGCATGATCGCCGCAGGTGTCGTAAGGACTGAACAGAGTGTGCGACCCTGCATCGACAATGTCGAGCGCATCGTTGAGCGTGACGATGAGCAACATGTCGTGCACGGGCACGCCAGCGGGCCGCGTGCGTTCGGACAGGGTCAGATCGCGCGTCTTCACGTCCCGCAGTTCAGCCTGAAGATCCCAGAGACCGTCGTCACGCGCATAAACCTCGACACTGAGACTGCGGCGGTGAACCAGACGGCGTTGAGGTGAAGGTGTGGCGGCAGGGGAGTCGCGCATGGCTGATCTATTTTTGATGAAGCGCAATAATCAGTGTAGCAGCCTGCTGCGGCGCAGCAAGTCAGTCGGAAGTCTCCGGCGCCACACCACGCAGCACGGCGCGCACGGTCTCACTGCTGAAACCACGCTGGGTCAGAAAGCGGGCCTGCCGGGCGCGCTCGGCGGCATCTTGCGGCAGCGCCTCGAACCGTCGCGCCCAGGCGGCGTGGGCACGCGCCAGCTCGCTGTCTTTGAGCGATTGCCGCAGCGTTGCGGTGACATCGCCCGGCAGCCCATGCGCGTCGAGCTCTTGCGCGATGCGCAAATTGCCGTAACGCTGCTGCCGCCTATGGATCAACGACTGGGCGAAGCGCTCGCTGCTGAGCAGGCCCGCCTGCTCCAGACTGGCGAGCAAGGCATCGACCTCGTCCGACTCCTCGCAGTAGCGAAGCAGTTTGCGGCGCAGTTCCAGCGGGCTGTGCTCGCGTTGCGACAGGTAGCGCACGGCCCGCGCACGCAGGGAGGGTTGGGCGCGAGGCGGCGTCATGGCACGACGGCGCAGACTAGACTGATGAAGCCGCCGCAGTTTCGCATCTGCCGCAGCTTTCCGAAGCTTGCGCCCCCCTCCTCCACACGAGCCGCGCTCAGTCCTGCTCTTCCTCAGTCATGTCCGCGTTCATCAGTGCATTGGCTTCCGGCACGCCGAGACTGACGCGAATCTTGTTCTCGATCTCGCGAGCGACATCCGGATTGGCTTTGAGGAACTCGCGCGCGTTGTCTTTGCCCTGGCCGATCTTCTCGCCGTTGTAGGCATACCAGGAACCCGATTTTTCGACCAGCTTGGCCAGCACACCCAAGTCGACGATCTCGCCCTCGCGCGACACGCCTTCGCCATACAGAATGTCAAACTCCGCCTGTTTGAACGGCGGCGCCACCTTGTTCTTCACCACCTTGACCCGTGTTTCGGAGCCGATGACGTCTTCGCCCTTCTTGATGGCCCCGATGCGGCGGATGTCCAGACGCACCGACGAGTAGAACTTGAGGGCGTTACCGCCGGTCGTCGTTTCCGGATTGCCGAACATCACGCCGATCTTCATGCGGATCTGATTGATGAAAATGACCAGGCAGTTGGTACGTTTGATATTGGCCGTGAGTTTGCGCAACGCCTGGCTCATCAGGCGGGCCTGCAGGCCCGGCAGCGAGTCGCCCATCTCGCCCTCGATCTCGGCCTTGGGCGTGAGCGCGGCCACCGAATCGACCACGATCATGTCCACCGAGCCCGAGCGCACCAGCGCATCGACGATTTCCAGCGCCTGCTCGCCCGTGTCGGGCTGGGAAATCAGCAGATCGGGCAACTGCACCCCGAGCTTCGAGGCATATTGCACGTCGAGCGCATGCTCGGCATCGATGAAGGCACAGGTGCCTCCGAGCTTCTGCATTTCGGCGATGACCTGCAGGGTGAGGGTGGTCTTGCCGGAAGACTCGGGCCCGTAGATTTCGACCACGCGTCCGCGCGGCAACCCGCCCACGCCCAGCGCAATGTCCAGCCCCAGGGAGCCCGTGGACACCACCTGAATGTCATGCTGCGCCTCGCCGTCGGCCATGCGCATGATGGTGCCCTTGCCGAACTGCTTTTCGATTTGCGACAACGCGGCGGCTAGCGCCTTGGCTTTTTCTGGATTCACTGCAGATTTCCCCTGTTCCATGGCATGTTCCTCATGTCTTCCCGTTCAAACAGCACTGCTGCGCAATGTAGCACAGCTGTATATAAAGACAGATGCTCTTTTGACTCGCCACGCCAAAAAAAGGGAGCCGAAGCTCCCTTTTCTTCACCACGCTCAACTGGCGCAGCGGTTCAAAAACTATAGCCCACCGCCAAGGTGTAGATGATGGGGTGGAAATTGATGCGCGTCTTCGCCTGCGAGGTGATGACCGAAGGTTTGACGGGCGAATAGGACGTGGACGTCAGATCGCTCTGAACGTCTGCCATGGCCACCGTGCCCACCACCGACCACTTCGAATTGAAGCGGTAGATCAGACCAACGTGCGCCGCAGCCCCCCACGAATCCGAGAGGCTGATCTGCGTCGGCCCCTGTGCACCGGTCAGCGGCGGGAGCGCCTTGGTGTTGGTGAACTTGGTGTAGTTCAGACCGACACCGACGAAAGGGTCCCACTTGGCGTAGTCGCCGAAGAAGTGGTAGTTGATGAAGGCAGTTGGAGAGTAGACATCCACATCCGTCACGCCGGCTCCCCGCAACGCCCCCCATCCCGACCCGGCGGCATCGGTACGCACACGCGGCGGATAGCCCAGCACCAACTCGAAGCTGAAGGGTCCGGGCAGATTGCGCACATATACCAGACCCAGCGTGGAAGCATCCCCCACATCCAGATTCAGATTGGGCGGCGTGTTGTACCCGCTCAGATTGGCCGATTTGGAGTGGTTCTGCAGATAAGCCAGGCCCACGAACACCGTGTTTTGCGGCCCGGTGTCGTCCGCCATGGCTGCCGGGGCAAACACCGCCCCCGCCACCAAGCCCGCAGCCATCAAAGCACCGCGCAGAACATTGAATCGCGATTGACGCATCATGAGTTCTCCTCAGAAGTTTTATGAGTG
>JAJTBQ010000244.1 GCA_021286835.1 Thiomonas sp. | reverse complement strand
GTGATGGTCGAGTTCACCGGTGACGACGTGGCGGCCAAGGACGTGGCCATGCACATCGCCGCGATGAAGCCGGTGGCGCTGTCGTCGTCGCAGGTGCCTGCCGACCTGATCGAAAAAGAGCGCTCCATCGCCTCGCAGAAAGCGGCCGAGTCGGGCAAGCCTGCGGAGATCATTGCCAAGATGGTCGAAGGCTCGGTGCAGAAGTACCTCAAGGAGGTCTCGCTGTTCGATCAGGTCTTCGTCAAGAACGACAAGCAGACCGTCGAGCAGATGCTCAAGGGTGCCAACACCACGGTTCACGGTTTCACCATGTACGTGGTGGGCGAGGGCATCGAAAAAAAGTCGGAGAATTTTGCGGAAGAAGTGGCAGCGCAGATGGCTGCAGCCAAGCAAGGCTGAACGCCGTAGCAAGGCTGACCGGGGCCGACGGGCGCCGGTCAGCCTAGTCATGCGCCCAGCCTCGTCCCGTTGTCTTCTCTACGCCCCATCTGCACCGTCCACCCGCCTTCCCAGGAGTCATCATGTCCGGATACAAACGTGTTCTGCTCAAACTCTCGGGTGAGGCCCTCATGGGGGATGATGCCTATGGCATCAACCGCGCCACCATCGAGGCCATGGTGCGGGACATTGCCGAAGTGGTGAACTCCGGCGTGCAACTGGCCATGGTCATCGGCGGGGGCAACATCTTCCGGGGCGTGGCCGGCGGTGCCGTAGGCATGGACCGCGCGACGGCGGACTACATGGGCATGCTGGCAACGGTCATGAATTCGCTTGCCTTGAGCGACGCCATGAAGCACGCCGGTCTGAACCCGCGCGTGATGTCGGCCATTGCCATCGATCAGGTCGTCGAGTCCTATGTGCGGCCCAAGGCGCTGCAATACCTGGAGGAAGGCAAGTCGGTGATCTTCGCCGGCGGTACCGGCAATCCGTTCTTCACCACCGACACGGCCGCCGCGCTGCGCGCGGCCGAGATCGGGGCCGAGGTCATGCTCAAGGCGACCAAGGTCGATGGCATCTACACCGCCGACCCGGCGAAAGATCCGACCGCCGAGCGCTATGCGCGCATCAGCTTTGACGAGGCCATTGCGCAGCGCCTGCAGGTGATGGACGCGACGGCCTTCGCCCTTTGCCGCGATCAGAAAATGCCCATCCGCGTGTTCAGCATCTTCAAGCCGGGAGCGCTGATGCGCGTGGTGCAGGGGGCCGACGAGGGCACGGACGTCTACGTCTGAGTACCATCGCAGTCTTTGAGACCCGCGCCGCGCTGCTTTTTGCGCAGCGGGTTTTGTTTTTTCCCGATCAGTTTGTGGAGTGCATCATGGGAATCGCAGAGATCAAGAAAAACACCGAAGAAAAAATGCACAAGTCGATCGAGTCGCTGAAGCTCGACTTGGCCAAGGTGCGCACCGGACGCGCGCATACGGGCTTGCTCGACCATGTGATGGTGGATTACTACGGCACGATGATGGCGATCAATCAGGTGGCCAACATGAATCTGGTGGATGCCCGCACCATCAGCGTGCAGCCGTGGGAAAAGAAGATGGTGCAGGCGGTCGAGAAGGCCATCCGCGAGTCCGATCTGGGCCTCAATCCGCAGACCCAGGGCGACATCATCCGTGTGCCCATGCCCGCGCTGACCGAAGAGCGCCGCCGCGATCTGGTCAAGGTCATCAAGCAGGAGGGCGAGGGCGCCAAGGTGGCCGTGCGCAATCTGCGCCGGGACGCGAACCAAAGCCTCAAGGATCTGGTCAAAGCCAAGGAGGCTTCCGAGGACGACGAGCGTCGTGCTCAGGACGAGGTGCAGAAAATCACCGATCGGTGCATCGCCGAAATCGACAAGCAACTGGCGCAAAAGGAAGCGGAGATCATGGCCGTCTGAGCGGGCGCCACGACACGATGCATTTCTCCGCCGCGACCCAGGTCACGTTTCCCGTTCTGATGGCATGACCAAGAAAACCGCCGCCAAACGCGATCCCGCCACTCTGCCCAAACACGTGGCCGTGGTGATGGACGGCAATGGGCGCTGGGCGCAGCGTCGTTTCCTGCCCCGGTCTTCCGGGCATAAGTTCGGCGTGGATGCGCTGAAGAAAATGGTTCGCCACTGCGCCGAGATCGGCGTGGCGCATCTCACGGTGTTCGCGTTTTCCTCGGAGAACTGGGCCCGGCCGGCCGAGGAGGTCCAGACCTTGATGGATCTGTTCGTCAAGGCTCTGGAAAAGGAATCACCGGAACTCGCGCGCCAAGGCGTGCGTCTGCGCGTCGTGGGCGATCTGTCGGCCTTTTCCGCCGAGATGCGCGCCTTGATCGATCAGGCCGAGGCCTTGACCCGTCAGAACGACGTCCTGGTGCTCAACGTCGCCCTCAACTACGGCGGACGCTGGGACATGGTGCAGGCGGCGCAGGCGGTTTTGGCGGCGCAGGAGCAGCCCACCGCCGAGACGCTGGCGCAGCATCTGGCGCTGGCGCACTCCCCGGATCCCGATTTGCTCATCCGCACGGGCGGCGAGCATCGCGTCAGCAATTTCCTGCTCTGGCAACTGGCTTATACCGAGCTGTATTTCACCGATGTGCTCTGGCCTGATTTCAGTCCCGAGGCCTTCGATGTCGCCCTGGCCGACTATGCCCGCCGCCAGCGTCGTTTCGGCGGCGTTCCAGAGTCCAAATCGCCCGCGGCCGCCTGAGGCGGCGGGTTCTCTGCGCCATGTTGCGACAGCGCGTCCTGACCGCCTTGGTGTTGGTGGCGCTATTGCTGCCGACCTTGTTCCTGCAGAGCCCGCTGCCCTTTGCGCTCTTGGCGCTGGCCTTCTGTGCCGTCGGTATGGGAGAGTGGGCGCGGCTGGCGGGGTTTCACGCCCGTAGCGCGCTCTTCCTGTGGACGCTGGCCTGGGTGGCGACGGCGGGAGGCTTGCTCTGGCTGTTGCAGCAGCAGGGTTGGCAGATGGCTGCGCAGTGGGGCGGGTTCTGGGCGGTGTGCAGCCTCGCCTGGCTGTTGCTGCTGGGTTCGAGTCTGCCTCTGGCGCGTGTGCCTGCGGTATTGCGCCCGCCCATCGTGCTCGCTTTGTTGGGCTTTGTGCTCTTGCAGGCCGCCTGGCTGGCGCTGGTGGAGTTGCGGGCCCAGGGTGCGGTCTTCATGTTGTCTTTGCTGGCCCTGGTCTGGATTGCGGATATCGCGGCCTATTTTGGCGGGAGGGCCTGGGGACGTGCCAAGCTGGCGCCGGCCATCAGTCCCGGAAAAACCCGGGCAGGCGCCTGGACCGCGCTGGCCGCAACCCTTTGCTACGCCGCGGTCTGCGCGGGTCTGACCTGGCGTTATCCCAATTATTTTTCGCAGTTGAGTGCGCAGTTCGGCTGGCCTGGATTGGC
>JAJTBQ010000243.1 GCA_021286835.1 Thiomonas sp. | reverse complement strand
CTCGCCGCCGATCTTCACTGGGACCGGGCCCTGCGCCTCAAACCGCGCCGCCGCATCGTGCTGTTCAACGGCACGATCGAATGCCGCCTGATGTTGTTCGATATGGTGGCGGGCAGCGCGCGGGGCTGAGGCGACGCTGTGCCAGTCTGGCCCGTGGCGCTTACTTCGCCTTGAACGCGATGTCTTCGGCCTGCTCCGCGCGTGTGCCCACGGGCGATTTGGCCGAAGCGGTGACCTGCGGCGGTGGGGTTTGAGGCGCTGCGCCCGGTTCGGCCGTCTTCTCCGCGGGAGCGTCGGCTTCTTTCATGCCTTCCTTGAAGCCGCGCACGGCCTGCCCGAGATCGCTGCCCATGTTTTTGAGCTTCTTGGTGCCGAAGATCATGATCACGATCAGCAGCACGATGAGCCAATGCCAGATACTGAATTCACCCATGGTGGTTCTCCTGCACGCCTGCCGTGTGGCGGGCGCTCGTTGCTTTAGGCAGGAATTGTCCACCCGGGTTCGCCCGTTCAGGTGAAAGCAAACGCAACATCTGCGCCACGCCGCAGGACGGCCGGGCACGGGCGGGGCGATCGTCAGGCGTCGTCGGCCTGGTCGTCGGCCCAATCGCGGGCGCGATCCACGGCGCGGCGCCAGCGGGCCATGCGCGCCTCGCGCTCGTCGGCGCGCATCGCGGGTTCGAAGCGGCGCTCGGGAGTCCACAGCGCGGCGAGGGTTTGCGCATCGGGCCACAGCCCCACGCCCAGCCCGGCCAGATAGGCCGCACCCAGCGCCGTGCTCTCGGCCTGGGCCGGACGCACCACGGGCACGCCGAGCAGGTCGGCCTGGAACTGCATCAGCCCGTCGTTGACGGCGGCGCCGCCATCCACCCGCAACTCACACAGCGGCTCTCCGCCCTGGGCGGCGACATCGGCCTGCATGGCGGCGAAGAGTTCGGCGCTCTGGTAGGCCATGCTGTCGATGGTGGCCCGCGCCACATGGGCCGCCGTGGTGCCCCGGGTGATGCCGATGAGCAGACCGCGGGCCTGGGCGTCCCAGTGAGGAGCACCCAGGCCGGTGAAGGCGGGCACCAGCAGCACGCCGCCGCTGCCCTGCACGCTGTCGGCGAGTTGCTGGGCCTCTTGCGCACTGCGCACCAGCCCGAGGCCGTCGCGCAGCCATTGCACCGCGGCACCCGCGATGAACACGCCACCTTCGAGGGCGTAATGCAGCGGCTGGTCGGGCCCTAGCTTCCAGGCCACGGTGCTCAGCAGCCGCTGCTGCGAGCGCACGGCCTGCGTGCCGGTGTGCTGCAGCGCGAAGCAGCCGGTTCCATAGGTGTTTTTGGCCATACCGGGTTGCAGGCAGGCCTGGCCGAACAGCGCCGCCTGCTGGTCACCCGCCATGCCGGTGATGGGAATCTCCACCCCGCCGAGACGTGCGGTGGCCAGGGCGCCGCAGTTGGGCACGATGGCGGGCAGCACGGCGCGGGGCACGCGCAGCAGGGCCAGCAGGGTGTCGTCCCAATCACCGGTGTGGAGATTGCACAGCAGGGTGCGGCTGGCGTTGCTGACATCGGTGAGGTGCACCGCGCCGCCGCTCAGCTTCCAGACCAGCCAGCTGTCGATGGTGCCTGCGGCCAGCTCGCCTTTCTCGGCACGAGCGCGGGCGCCGGGAATGTGGTCGAGCAGCCAGGCGAGCTTGGTGGCGGAGAAATAGGCGTCGGGCAACAGGCCGGTGCGCTCCTGCAGCAGGGGGGCGTGGCCGTCTGCCGCGAGCCGGGCGCAGATCTGCGCGGTGCGGCGGTCTTGCCAGACGATGGCGTTCGCCAGCGGCCTGCCCGAGGCGCGTTCCCACAGCACCACGGTTTCGCGCTGGTTGGTGATGCCGATGGCGGCCAGATCGTGCAGGCCAGCCCCGGCGCGGGCCAGGGCTTCGGTAAGGGTGGCGCTCTGGGTGGCCCAGATGTCGAGCGGGTCGTGCTCCACCCAGCCGGGCTGCGGGTAGTGCTGGGCAAACTCGCGCTGCGCGCTGGCGCGCACTCGCCCCTGTTCGTCGATGATCAGGGTGCGGGAGCTGGAAGTGCCTTGATCGAGGGAGGCAATCAGTGCCACGGCGGAATCCTCAGAGCTTGTGAATTTTTCGGCCGTGTCCGAAAGGCGCGTCAAAACGCACCCGATTGAGGCGCAAAGCACAGCCATAGCCCGAGCTATGGCGAGCATTTGCAACGAAGAGCGGGGGCGTTTTGGCGTGCAAGGCGGGCATGGCTGAAATGTTCACAAGCTCTCAGGGGTCGATCACGTCGGCGCACACATCGGTCGGCGCCGCGGCGACATGGCCGACCACGGGCACCATCTTCAGTCCGGCCGAAGCCACGCGGCAGGGCGCGGCCACGACGCCGCAACCGGAAAGGGCCGAGCAGGCCAGCAGCCAGGCGATCCATCGTCGGGACATGGGGATATTCTCAAAATGGGGAGCGGCCATTATGCGGGGAGCTGAAACCAGACTGAAAAACCCGCCCGGCATTGAACCGATCCCAGCCCCGGAACACTGATCAAGTCTTGCCACCGAGAAAGGACACTCCATGAAAGCCGCCGACGTCGCCCAATCCGCCTTTTCCATGCCTCTGAGCAGCCCGGCCTACCCGCCCGGCCCTTACCGTTTCATCGACCGCGAGTTTTTCGTGGTGACCTACCGCACCGATGCCAAGGCCTTGCGCGCCATGATTCCCGAGCCGCTGGAGCCCGCGGGCGATCTGGTGAAGTTCGAGTTCATCCGCATGCCCGATTCCACCGGCTTCGGCGCCTACACCGAGTCGGGCCAGGTCGTTCCCGTGCGCTACAAGGGCAAACCCGCCACCTTCCAGATCGCGATGTATCTCGACGACGAGGCGCCCATTGCCGGCGGGCGGGAAATCTGGGGTTTTCCCAAAAAGCTCGCCAAGCCGCACATGAGCGTGGCCGCCGACACGCTGGTGGGCACGCTCGACTATGGCCCGGTGCGCATCGCCACCGGCACCATGGGCTACAAGCACCGCGCGCTCGACACGGCCCAGGTGCTCGCCTCGCTGCAGCAGCCCAACTTCCTGCTCAAGATCATTCCGCATGTGGACTGCACACCGCGCATCTGCGAACTGGTGCGGTACGACCTTGAAGACCTCGTGGTGAAAGGCGCCTGGGAAGGCCCCGCCGCACTGGAACTGCATGCGCACGCGCTGGCCCCGGTGTCCGCGCTGCCGGTGCTGGAAGTGGTGTCCGGCGTGCACATCCTCACCGATCTCACCCTGGGGCTGGGACGGGTGGCGCACGACTATCTCGCCAAAGCTTGAGGCGACGCTGAACAAGGTCTCGTGATGGCGCGCGCCTGGCCACGGGAGGGGATGCAAGGCGCCAACCACAGCCCTAG
>JAJTBQ010000242.1 GCA_021286835.1 Thiomonas sp. | reverse complement strand
GGCAATGTGTTCGTGGCCGACTATGTCAACAGCGTGGTGCGCAAGCTGGGCACGGACGGCCAGGTGACCCTCATCGCCGGCCAGGTGGAGCAGCGCGATGCGCGCAACGGCCCGGCGCTTCAGGCGAGGTTCTATTCGCCGGAATGCGTGGCCGTCGCCGCCGACGGTACCGTCTACATCAGCGACTCGGGCAGCAACACGGTGCGCCGCCTCGACCGCCAGGGTCAGGTGAGCACTCTGGCGGGCAAGCTGGAAGTCGAAGGCTTCGCCGATGGGCCGGGGGCGCAGGCGCGCTTCAACCATCCCGTAGGACTGGGCGTCAACGCGCAGGGTGCGCTCTATGTGGCCGACGCCTACAACAGCACCGTGCGCCGCATCAGTCCGCAGGGCCGGGTCAGCACGCTGGCCGGCTCTCCCGGGGACACCGGCTGGCGCGATGGCCAGGGCCATCGCGCGCGCTTCAATACGCCGGTCGGCCTGGCCTTGGACAAGCAGGGCCAGGTGTTCGTGAGCGAATACTTCAACAACGTCATTCGCAAAATCACGCCCGATGGCCGCGTAAGCACGTTTGCGGGCCAGCCCGGCAAGGGCGGTTTCGCCGACGGAAGCGCCAGGGAGGCTTTGTTCCTGCATCCGCAAACCCTGTCGTTCGCGCCCGATGGCAGCCTGATCGTGGCAGATACCGGCAATAACCGGGTGCGCCGAATCGCCCCAGACGGTGCCGTATCCACCCTGGCCGGCGCCGGAGCGAATGAGAAAGTCGTGACGGGCGCCCTGCCCGGAGAACTACACCTGCCTTACGGCGTGCAGGCGCTGGCCGATGGCTCGGTGCTGGTCACCGGGCTGAACGCCATCCTGCGCATCCAGCCGGCGGCGGCGCTCAAATCCTGAGCGGCGCCGTTCGCAGCGTCAATTCGCGGCGGGTTCGGCGGCGTCGAACGGGGTGAGATCCACCCGGGGCGCAGGCTTCCAGCCGCGTTTGCGGTGTTCGACCACCACATTGGTGTAGATGCCACCGCGCACATACCAGCGAGCCGTCACCCGCAGGAAACGCGGCGACATGGCCTTGACCAGATCGTCGAGGATGGTGTTGGTCACTTTCTCGTGGAAGGCGCCCTCGTCGCGGTAGCTCCACATGTACAGCTTGAGGCTCTTGAGTTCGACACACTTCTTGTCGGGGATGAAGTCGATGTCGAAGCGGGCGAAATCCGGCTGCCCGGTCAATGGGCACAGACAGGTGAATTCGGGAATCTGCATGTGAATGTGATAGTCACGCGCAGGGGCCGGATTTGGGAAGGTTTGCAGGGATTTGCTGGGTTTTGTCGTCATATCGCGGATTTTCAGGGGGTGAAGAGGCTCAGGCGCCCGGCCGCTGGCGCTGGCGCGCGCGCTCCAGCGCCGCCCGCAACAGCGCGGCCTTGCGCTCGGCGGCGTCGTCGGCGGGCGAAGTCGGCAGAGTGGCTGGGGCGGCCTGGGCCTGGGGGGCGTCCGTCCGGGCTTGCTCGGCCGCGGCGGCCTGGGCGAGAGGACGAGGATGGCGTTCGAGATGTCGGGCGTAGCGCGCTCGGGCCTCGCTCGCCTGCGCCGGCGTCCAGGCGTCCCAGCCTGTATGGCGCGCCAGCGCGGCATCGCTCAGGGGCATCATGCGAATGCAGTCGACGGGGCAGGGTGGCAGACAGAGCGCGCAGCCGGTACACCATGACGCAATGACGGTGTGCATCCGCTTGGAGGCGCCGGCGATCGCATCGACCGGACAGGCCTGAATGCACAGGGTGCAGCCGATGCACTGGTCGGGGTCGATCACCGCCTGTTCGCGAGGGCCCTCGGCGCCGCAAGACGGATCGAGCGCCGGCGCGGGTCGCGCCAGCAGCTCAGCCAGTCTTTGGATGCCCTGTTCGCCACCAGGCGGGCAACGGTTGATTTCCGCCTGTCCGTCGGCGATGGCCTGGGCGTAGGCGGCGCAGTCGGCATAGCCGCAGCGCGTGCATTGCGTCTGCGGCAGGAGCGCGTCGATTTGCGCGGCCAGCGCGCCGGTCGCGGTGGGCATGGCGGTTGAGCGGCTCAGTCAGCAGGATCAGGCGGCTGCGGGCTTGCGCACGGCCTTGCGCGGCGGCTCGCCCGCAGCGCCGCGGGGGTGCGCGGCAATGAAGTCGCGCACCTGCGGATAGACCTTCTCGCGCCAGCGGCGCCCGGAGAAAATGCCGTAATGCCCCGCACCTTCGGCGACGTAATGCTGGCGGCTGACCGAGGCGATGCCGCTGCACAGATCGTGCGCCGCCTGGGTCTGCCCGGCGCCGGAAATGTCGTCGAGTTCGCCTTCGATGGTCAGCAGGGCCGTGCGGTGAATGTCTTGCGGGCGCACCGGCTTGCCGTCTACCGTCCAGGTGCCGTTGACCAGACCGAAGTCCTGGAACACCAGTTTGATGGTGTCGAGGTAGTAGTCGGCGTCCATGTCGAGCACGGCGTTGTATTCGTCGTAGAAGCGGCGGTGCGCTTCGGCGTCGTCGTTATCGCCGCGGATCAGGTCGAGAAAATAGTCGTAGTGCGACGTGAGGTGTCGGTCGGGGTTCATGGCCACGAAGCCGCTGTGCTGCAAGAACCCGGGATAGACGCGCCGGCCCGCGCCGGGATAGTTGGCGGGCACGCGGTAAATCACATTGTTCTCGAACCACTCGTAGCTCTTGTTCATCGCCAGGTTGTTCACTGCCGTGGGCGATTTGCGCGCGTCAATGGGCCCGCCCATCATGATCATGCTGCGCGGCGCCATCTCGCCCGCGCTGGCCATCAGGGAAATGGCCCCCAGCACCGGCACCGTGGGCTGGCAGACCGACATCACATGCACGTCGGGGCCGATGGCGGCGATGAACTCGCGGATATAGGCCACATAGTCGTCCAGACTGAAACGGCCCTGTTCGGTGGGCACCATGCGGGCATCGTTCCAGTCGGTGATGAACACCTTGTGATCCTGCAGCATGGTGCGCACGGTGTCGCGCAACAGCGTGGCATGGTGACCCGAAAGCGGCGCGACGATCAGCACAGTCGGATCGTCCTTGAGCTTGCCCAGCAGCGCGGCATCGTCGGAAAACCGCTTGAAGCGCAACAGGCGGCAGAACGGCTTTTCCATCATCACCCGTTCCTGCACCGCCACCGCCTTGCCTTGAATGGAAACCGTGTCGATGTCGAACGACGGCTTCTCGTAGTCCTTCAGCAGCCGGTGCATCAGGTCATAGCTGGCCGAGACGCGCTGGGTGACCGTGTGCGGCACCGCGGGCCATATGGGGTTGGCGTAAAACTTGGCGGCGGCTTCGGCAAAGTCGGCCAGCGGGCGCATCATGGCGCGCTGGGTTTCATACAGGTCATACACCATGATGGGCTCCGACTCGTTCTTGTTGC
>JAJTBQ010000241.1 GCA_021286835.1 Thiomonas sp. | reverse complement strand
ATGAAGCCGCGCATGCGGCCCGCGCTGTGCACGACGATGTCGCTTCCCGTCACCAGCGATAGATTGAGTTGCTGCGTCTGCGTCTTGGCCGCGTCGACGTAGGGCGAAAAATAGCTGCCGAGCAACTGCTGCAGATCGGGCTTGAACGGCCCCTTCCAGGTCACGGCAAACACCACGCCGCCCGCATTGGCGTATTCGGTCACCGTCACGCCCTGCGGGGTTTGCAGGGTTTGCGACTGCACCGCGGGCGCGCTTTCGGCCGAGGCGCCGGAGGTGGCTTTCGCCGTGAATCGCTGCACCTGGGTGACGGGCTGGCCGTCCTGGGGGGCTTGCGACAGCGGCCGACCGAGCCCGGCGTAGGCCGACATGCCGCTCAGCGCGAGGGCGAGACCGACGAGGGGAGCGAACAGGCGAGGACGGAATGCGACCATGGCGGCGGGCAGCACGAAAAGGGATGTTGAGCTCGCAGTCTAGCGAGACCTGGCGTTCACCCCGGTCATTGGAGACAGAAATCAGGGCGGAATGTCGATTACTCCACACCTTCGTTCAGGCTGCGATCGAGATGCGCGGTGTCGCCCCAGCCCACCAGGGTGAGCTGACCCTGGGCGTACAGCAAGCGGTTGAGCGCTGCGTTGCGCAGCTCGAAGCTGCGCGGGGCCTGCAAATCCTGCCCGGTGGCGGCGCGGTAGAAGGCGTCGAGTACGCCGCCGTGCACGGCCACGACGATGAGCTGCGCCGGGTGACGTGCCGCGACCGTTCGCAAGGCGGTCTGGGCGCGTGCGGCGAAATCGCGCAGCGATTCCCCGCCGGGTGCGGCAAAGTCAGGGTCGCGATGGCGCCAGCGGGCGCAAAGCTCGGGATGTTGCGGCTCCAGCGCGGCAAAGCTGTGGCCTTCGAACGCGCCGAAGCAGCGCTCGCGCAGGCCGGGATCGCGGATGACGCTCAGGCCATGCGGCGCGGCGATGGCCTCGGCCGTCTGCCAGGCCCGCTGCAGATCGCTGGCGTAGACCGCGGCAATGGCCTCGTCGGCCAGGGCTTCGGCGGCGAGTCGGGCCTGTTCCAGGCCGCGCGCATTCAGCGGAATGTCGGTATGGCCCTGGATGCGCGAAGCGGCGTTCCAGTCGGTTTCGCCATGGCGGATGGCGATGATGCGGGTGGGTTCGGGCGGGTCATCAAGCATGGTGCCCGCATTGTGCCGGAGCATCGCGCGGCCACTGGATTGCGGCCGGGTGGCCAGGTCGGCGAGCCGACCTGGGCTTGCTCAGAAGCTGTAGCCGATCCGCAGCTGCAGATAGTCCTGCCCGGGGTTGGGGCGTTTGATGTCGGCGTTGGAGTAGTGGGTCAGGCGCGCGCCGACGGTCCAGGGCGTGCCGGCGAAGCGGTGGAGCAGGCCGATGGAGTCGCCGAACTGATAGGCGGTGGAGATCTCCTTGGCGCCGAGCGTGGTGCCCGAAAAGACATTGGCGCCGATGCCGAATTCCATCGCGGTCTGCGGTGCGAACCACCAGCGCGCGATGGGGGTGAGCCCCACATGGGTGAGGTGGCGCGACCCCGAACCCGTCGAACTCGACACCTGGCCGAGCGAGGCTTCGAGCACCACGTCGAGCTTGCTGTGCGCGAAATCATGCAGCCAGATCGGCGCGGATTGCAGGGCCAGCGTGGCATTGCTGTATTCGTTGCCTTTGTCGATTCCCCCGAGCAGGGAGAGTTCGGCGGCGTGTGCGGGCGCCAGGCAGGCCGCCATGACCAGGGCCGCGGCCAGCGCCGGGCGGCGCAGGCGAGAGCGATCCGGGCGGGTGGGCGCCGCGTCATGCACGGGGCCAGTGTGCTGCGTGAGTGAGTGAGACATCGAGACCTCTTTTCGGGTGTTGGGCAGCAGGGCATCAATGCGCACCGGCGGCAGCGTCGCCCCCGGCGGAACTCTTGGAGGGTTTGATCAGCCAGACCAGGGCGATCAGGGCGATGAACAGCCAGGCACTGAGACGGAACATATCGTCCACCGCAAGGGTGTAGGCCTGCTGGTCAATCAGCCGGTTGATCACCGCGAGCGACTGCTCCGGCGAAAAACCCTGGGCCTGCATGCCGTGCAGCACGGGATCGACCACCGGGCTGCCCGTGTAGATGTGGCTGACCAGTTGCTCGTGGTGCAGGTCGGCCCGGTCGGTCCACCAGGTGGTGTAGATCGAGGTGCCGAAGGAGCCCGCGGTGATGCGCGCGAAGTTCGACAGGCCCGATGCCGCCGCGATGCGGTGCGGTGGAAGTCCGCCGAGGATGATGCCCAGCAGCGGGATGAAGAACGTTGCCGTGGCCACGCCCTGAATCACCGTGGGAATGGAGTATTCCCAATAACTGTCTCCGGTGGTGAACTGCGAGCGCATGTAGAACACCAGGGCGAACACGACAAAGGAAAACGTGGTGACCCAGCGCGCATCGAGCGAGGGCAGATAGCGGCCGATGAGGGGCGAGAGAATCAGCGCGAACAGTCCTACCCAGGCCAGCACCTCGCCGGCGTCGGTGGCGGTGTAGCCGATGAACTCCTGCAGCCAAAGCGGCAGCAGCACCAGGCTGCCGAAGAACATGCCATAGGCCAGCGCCAGCATGATGGTGCCCAGGGTGAAGGTGGGTATCTTGAACAGCGAGAGATCGACCACGGGGTGGTCGTCGTAAAGCTCCCAGATCAGGAACAGCACGAAGCCCACCACCGCGGCGGCGGTCAATGCGATGATGACCGGGCTGGAGAACCAGTCGAGTTCCTGCCCCTTGTCGAGCATGATCTGCAGCGAGCCCACCCAGATGACGAGCAGGCCCAGACCCGTCCAGTCGATCGGCAGCTTGCGGATGGGCGTTTCGCGGCGCATGTAGATCGACGCCGTCACGGCCGCGGCCAGCAGGCCCACGGGCACGTTGATGTAGAAAATCCACGGCCAGGAGATGTTGTCGGTGATCCAGCCGCCGAGCAGCGGCCCCATGATGGGCGCGATCAGCGTGGTCATCGACCACATGGCGATGGCCATGCCGGCGCGCTGCGGCCGGTAGCTCGACAGCAGCAGCGTCTGCGACAGCGGAATCATCGGCCCGGCCGAGGCGCCCTGCAGCACCCGGAACAGAATCAGGATCTCGATGCTGGGCGCCTGTCCGCACAAAAACGAGAACAGGGTGAACAGCAGGATGCTGGTGAGAAACACCTTCACCGCGCCGAAGCGCTGGGTGACGAAGCCCGTGAGCGGCACCGCGATGGCGTTGGCCACGCCGAACGAGGTGATCACCCAGGTGCCCTGCGACGAACTCACGCCCAGGTCGCCCGCAATCGCCGGAATCGAGACGTTGGCGATCGACGTGTCGAGCACGTTCATGAAGGTGGCCAGCGACAGCGCAATGGTGCCGAGCACCAGCGCGCTGCCGGTCAACGGCGTCATGTGCGAG
>JAJTBQ010000240.1 GCA_021286835.1 Thiomonas sp. | reverse complement strand
CACGTCAGCAAGTGATCGCCCGGAGTCCGGGCGGAGTCCTTACTGAGCCTTCTTTTCTTCTTTCTTCATTTTCTTGTGTTCAGCCTTCTTGTGGGTGGCCTTCTTGTGCTCGACCTTCTTCTCCACGGCAGGCTTGGCAGCTTCGGGAGCGGCCGGAGCGGGGGTTTGCGCCATGGCAACGGTGGCGAACAGGGACGCAAACAGGGTGGCAACAATCTTCTTCATGGAATGAACTTTCAAATTTGAATGGGAAAGATCCAAGCCGGATCGAAGCCTTAATGGGTTGCGTCATGGATCGGTTGACAGGCCGTGCAAAGTTTTTTGTGGGCGATCGTCAGCGGCACGCCCGGCCCCGCGCAATTCGCTCGGCGATGCCGCGCGATCGATGACGATAATGCGAGTCGCGCCAGGGATTTCGATTACCCCCTACGACTCTTCCACGATCTGCCATGTCCGATTTTTCCGTCCTGTTCGTCTGTATGGGCAATATCTGCCGCTCGCCGACTGCCGAGGGGGTGTTTCGAGCCAAGGTACGGGAAGCCGGACTGGAAAAGCGGGTTCGGATCGATTCGGCGGGCACCCACGCCTTTCACGTGGGCTCGGCTCCCGACCGTCGCAGCCAGCGGCACGCTCGGGAGCGTGGCTATGACCTGTCGGATTTGCGCGCTCGCGCCGTGGAACAGGCGGATTTTTCGCGTTTCGACCTGCTGCTGGCGATGGATTGGGACAACCTCGCCTTGCTGGAGCAGCAATCGCCGGCGCAGTTTGCCTCGCGCTGCCGCTTGTTCCTGAGCTTTGCGCCGCAGGCGCCGGTGGCAGCGGTGCCTGATCCCTATTACGGCACGGAGCGCGATTTCGAGCGGGTGCTCGATCTCGTCGAGCAGGCGAGCACGGGCTTGCTCGCTTTCATCGAAAAGCAGCTCGCCATGCGAGCCTGAGCGCGGCGTATCCGCCTCATTGCACTTCCTTGAACGGCAGGCGTTCCTGCAGCTGGTCTTGGTGGGCGGCCAGATCGGCGGACTCCCGTTCCAGATAGTTTTCCACGGCCTGGGAAAACCGGGGGTGGGCGAGCCAATGGGCCGACCGGGTCGCCACGGGCTGCAGGCCGCGCGCCATCTTGTGTTCGCCCTGCGCACCGCCTTCGAAGGTGGTGTAGCCGTGGGCCAGGCACCAGGCGATGGGCTGGTAGTAGCAGGCCTCGAAATGCAAGGCAGGAACGGGCGCGGTGGCGCCCCAGTAGCGGCCATAGGCAATGCGGCGGCGCGGGTCGAGAAGAATCAGCGAATTCGCGATGGGCTGCCCGCCGCGTTCGGCGACAAACAGCAGGCAATGCCCGGGCATGTCGCGGCCTAGCGTCTGGAAGAACTCGGCATTCAGATAGGGCGACGAGCCGTGCAGGGCGTAGGTCGTCTCGTAGCAGCGGCTGAAGAAGGCCCAGTCGCGTTCGGTGATGTCCAGGCCCTGCAGGGTGCGAAAGGTGACCCCGGCGTCACGGACCTGGCGTTGCTCCTGTTTGATCTTCTTGCGTTTGTCATGCCGCAGACTGGCGAGAAAGGCGGCGAAATCGGGCCAGGGCGACTCGCCATCGGCAGGTGGGTTGCGCCAGTGGAACTGCAATGTGGTGCGCCCGAGCAGTCCAAGCTCGTCGCTCCAAAGCGCCTCCTGCGGGTCGAGAAACAAGGCGTGAAAGGAGCTCAAGCCGCTGCGCCGCGCCAAGGCCAGAACCTCTTGAAGCAAAACCTTGCGCGCCCGGGCGTCGCGTCCGAGCAGCTTGGCGCCGCCGACGGGAGTGAAGGGGACCGCAAGCAGGAGTTTGGGGTAATAGGGCAGGCCGTGCTCGGCATAGGCGCGCGCCCAGGCCCAGTCGAACACATACTCGCCGTAGGAGTGCGATTTCACATACAGCACGCAGGCCGCGGCGAGTTGCTGGGTGTGATCCCGCAGGGTGACGACGACCGGCTGCCATCCGCTCTCCACGCCGACGCAGCCCGTGCGTTCCAGGGCGCTCAACCAGGCGTGGCGCTGAAACGGCGTGGCGCCCGGCGTGGCGTCGGCCAGGGCGTCCCAGACCTCGGCGGGCAGGGCGCCCACCGACTCTCCCAACTCAGTGCGAAAATCCTCAGTCATGACGCTCCGAATCGCTGTTTTGCAATGCAACCCCACCGTGGGGGACTTGAAGGGCAATGCCGCCCAGATCGCACACCTGGCCCAGCGCGCTTATGCCCAGGGGGCTCGCGTGGCCGTCACTCCGGAGCTGGCGCTCACCGGTTATCCCCCGGAGGATCTGCTGCTGCGGCCCGCCTTTCTGCGTGCCAGTGCCGATGCATTGAAGCAGCTTGCGCTTGACCTGTCGGAACTGCCGGAATTGGCGCTGGTCGTCGGCCACCCGCTCGCGCTGGCCGGTGCCGAGCGTCTGCGGCCGATGTCCACCCAGCAGGCGGTGGCCTGCAATGCCGCCTCGCTGCTGCGTGGTGGCAGGGTCGAGGCAAGCTATTGCAAGCACGAACTGCCCAACTATCAGGTGTTCGACGAACGCCGCTACTTCGCGCCCGGAGACCAGGCCGTGGTCTTCGAGGCGGGCGGGACGCGCTTGGGCATCAATATCTGCGAAGACGCCTGGCTGCCGCATGCGCCACGCCTGGCGCGCGCCGCCGGAGCGCAGGTGCTGCTGGTGCTCAACGCTTCGCCCTATCACCGCGGCAAGACGGGCGAGCGCGAGCAGGTGATGCGACAACGCTGTCTGGAGAATGACATGGCGCTGGTTGCGTCGCAGATGGTGGGCGGGCAGGACGAGATCGTGTTCGACGGCGCTTCCTTCGTGCTCGACCGCGGAGGTGATCTGGTGGCCCGCGCGCCGCAGTTCTCCGAGCACATTCTGATGGTCGATGTGGCGGGCGGCGAGGTGTTCAAACAGAACCCCGCGCATATCGCCGCGCTCAAGACCGATCATGCCGAGGTCTATGCCGCGCTGGTGCTCGGGGTGCGCGACTATCTGGGCAAGAACGGTTTTCCCGGTGCGCTCATCGGCTTGTCGGGCGGCGCGGATTCGGCGCTGGTCCTGGCCCTTGCCGTGGACGCACTCGGTGCGGACAAGGTGCGTGCGGTGATGATGCCGTCCGAGTTCACCGCCCAGATCTCGCTCGACGATGCGGCCGAGATGGCCCAGCGTCTGGGTGTGCAGTACGACGTGCTGCCCATCACGCCCCTGTTCGACGCGTTTCGCGCCACGCTGGGCCCCCTGCTGCAAACGCACCCGGGCGACACCACGCTGGAGAACATCCAGGCCCGCATTCGCGGCACCCTGCTGATGGGCTTGTCGAACAACAGCGGACGCATCGTGCTGACCACGGGCAACAAGAGCGAGATGGCCATGGGCTACGCCACGCTGTATGGCGATATGGCGGGCGGGTTCGCGGTCATCAAAGACGTGACCAAGACCCTGGT
>JAJTBQ010000239.1 GCA_021286835.1 Thiomonas sp. | reverse complement strand
TGGCCGCGGCCGTCCACCAGCAGCTTCGCGCCCTGCGCCTCGCCGGAAGCGATGTACCCGGCGATGCGTTCGCGCGCCGCCTCGGTGACGATGGGGCCCATCTCGGCGTCGAGTTCCATGCCGTTCTTGACCTTGAGCGTCTGGGTGCGTTCCACCAGCTTGGGCAGAATTTTGTCGGCCACGTCGCCCACGAGCACGCCCACCGAGATGGCCATGCAGCGTTCGCCCGCCGAGCCGAAGGCGCTGCCGATCAGCGCATCCACGACCTGGTCGAGGTCCGCGTCGGGCATCACCACCATGTGGTTCTTGGCACCGCCCAGCGCCTGCACGCGCTTGCCCTGGCGCGCGGCTTCCTGCGCGATGTGATGGGCCACCGGGGTCGAGCCGACGAAGCTGATGGCCTTCACGTCCGGGTTCGCCAGCAGGGCATCCACCGCCACCTTGTCGCCCTGCACGACGTTGAACACGCCGTCGGGAAGGCCGGCCTGCTTGAGCAGTTCGGCCATCAACAGACTGGGCGAAGGATCGAGCGGACTGGGCTTGAGCACGAAGGTATTGCCCGCGGCGATGGCCACCGGGAACATCCACATCGGCACCATGCAGGGGAAGTTGAACGGGGTGACACCGGCCACCACGCCCAAGGGCTGTCGCATCGTCCAGTTGTCGATGCCCGTGGACACCTGCTCGGTGTAGTCGCCCTTGAGCAGTTGCGGGATGCCGCAGGCGAACTCGACGATCTCGATGCCGCGGGTGACCTCGCCCTGTGCGTCGGTGAACACCTTGCCGTGCTCGGCGGTGATCATGGCGGCCAGAGTGTCGCGGTGCTGGTTGAGCAGGTCGAGGAATTTGAACATCACCCGGGCACGGCGGATCGGCGGCGTGTCGGCCCATTTCGGAAACGCGGCGTGCGCGGCGGCGACGGCGGCGTCCACCTGGGCCGCATCGGCCAGTTCGACCTGCCTCGATACGGCCCCCGTGGCCGGGTTGAACACGGCCTGCCTACGGGCGTCCGCGGCCGAAACCGTGCGTCCGCCGATGAAATGCACCGCGTCGGCGGTGGCTGTGAACGGGTGGGGTGCGCCCATGATCGTGTCTCCTGTGAACGGCAATGAGAAATATCGTTTCAGTCTAGGAGTCGTCCTGCCGTTTGAACAGCGCTCTAAACTGACAACATTGTTTGGAAAAATGAACAATAAATCTTCAGGAGAAGGCATGTCCCTGTCATCGACCACGCGTGACGATCTGCTCTGGCAACAAGTGCACTGGCTGGGAACCATCGCCGCGCAGGGCAGCGTGACCGCCGCCGCGCAGCGACTCGGGGTCTCCAAGGCCGCCGTCAGTCAGCAGCTTGCGGCGCTGGAACGCCGCATCGGCGTCCCCCTGGTGCGGCGGACCACGCGCACGCTGCGTCTGACCGAAGCTGGCCAGCGACTCGTCGACGAGACGGCGCCTGCGTTCGCCCAGATCGTGCACAGCGTTGGCGCGGTGCACGATCTGGCGGCCGCGCCGCGCGGGCTGGTGCGCCTCACCGCCCCGGTGGCGCTGGGGCGCCAGCATGTGGCGCCTCACGTGCTGAGCTTTCTGCGCCAGTACCCTGATATTCAGGTCGAACTGGATCTGTCGGACCGGCTGACCAATCTGCCGCAGGAAGGCTTCGATCTCGCCGTGCGGCACGTGGCCGCGCCGCCGGACAATCATGTGGCCTGGAAGCTGTGCGACACCCGTTCCCTGCTGGTGGCCAGCGCGGCCTATCTGCGCCGGCATGGCCGGCCCGAGCATCCCGAGGATCTCGCGCGGCACGCCTGCCTGACCTACCTGCGCCCGGGCGCCGCCGTCTGGATGTTCGAACAGCCGGGGGGCAAGGCGGCGGAGCCCCAGCGCGTGCGCGTCTCCGTGCAAGGACCGCTGCGGGCCAACACCAGTGAAGTACTGCGGGAGGCGGCGCGCGCCGGACTGGGCATTGCCCTGGCGCCCGACTTCAGCCTCGATCTGGGCGGTCGCCCCTCCACACTGCAGGCGGTCTTGCCGCAATGGCGGGCGGTGGGCTTCTTCGGTCAGGCCATCTATGCGATTCGTCCCTGGAGTCCCAGCACGCCACGCGCGGTCCAGCTTCTGGTCGAGCACTTGCGGGAGTCGCTGGCCCGCGGATTTTGACGCCCCGAAAAAGCCGCGTTGCGGTCCGCTCAAGAGTCGGCTAGCATGGTTATATGTTTAAAAGATTAAACAAATAGACACTGAGGCAGGGCGTGAACATGGAGCATCCTTCCGGCAAAGCGGGTCATTGCGTCGACCCGCAACTGCTCAACCAGATCGCGCAGACCTTCTCGGCGTGCACACCGCTCTTTTTTGCGCTGGGCGAGACGGGGAGGCAGCAGATCCTGCTGCTGCTCACCCAGGACGCAGAGCTCAACGTCAACCAGCTGGCACAGCGGTTGCCCCTGTCGCGTCCTGCCATTTCGCACCATCTGAAGATCCTGCGACAGGCGGGGCTGGTCACCGTACGGCAGGCGGGGGTCGAGAACTATTACGCCATCAGTGCGGACGAGGCGCTGGTGCTGCTCAAACGATTCGTGGCCGAGATCGAGGCCAGCTGCTGAAAGTGGTGCGGCGGCCTTTCGGCTTTTTTGTCAATTAAGTTGATAAGTTTGAACCCATGGATGAAAGGGCGACATGATGAAGACTCAACGTTGGGCCGTGGTCACCGGGGCTTCCGGCGGCATAGGCCGAGATATCGCACGCGAACTGGCTGCGCGCGCCTACAACCTGGTCCTGACCGCGCGGGATGAGGCGAAGCTGCAGGCCCTCGCGACGGCGTTGACGGCCGATCATGGCGTGAGCTGCCTGTGCGTGCCCGTCGATCTGGGCGCGATCGACGGCCCCGAGCAACTGGTCGCACGCATCGCTGCGGCCGGCATCTCGCCCAGTGTGCTGGTCAACAATGCGGGCTATGGTGTTTACGGGCCTCTGGCCGGGGCGGACGTGGCCCAGACCCAGGGCATGATCGACCTCAACATCGGCGCACTCACCCGTCTGACGATGCTGCTCCTGCCCGATCTGCTGCGGCAGGGCCGCGGGCATATTCTCAATGTCGCCAGCACCGCGGCCTTTCAGCCGGGGCCGGGCATGGCGGTGTACTTTGCGTCGAAGGCCTATGTGCTGTCATTCAGCGAGGCGCTGGACGCCGAGTTGCGAGCGCAGGGCGTTCGGGTCACGGCGCTT
Organism: Thiomonas sp.; assembly: GCA_021286835.1. Lineage (GTDB taxonomy): Bacteria > Pseudomonadota > Gammaproteobacteria > Burkholderiales > Burkholderiaceae_C > Thiomonas. The sequence goes on along the minus strand of JAJTBQ010000239.1, from coordinate 242 downwards.
TGTCCGGGGGCCACGCTCACCGACTTCGGCACCCGTGCGCAGGGGGAGCGATCGGCCTTGTTCAAGGGACGACTCGCCACCTCGGAAGCCGTGGCGCGCTACGGCGTGCAGGCGATGGAGCGGGGCCAGCGGGTGGCGGTTCACGGTTTGTTCAACCGACTTCTGGCCATCGGCGTGAGGTTCACGCCGCGGCCCTTGGCGACCGCGCTGGCGGGCTGGAAGATGCGCGAGGTCTGACGGCG
>JAJTBQ010000238.1 GCA_021286835.1 Thiomonas sp. | reverse complement strand
TAGAGCCCGTAGGCCTCGACCAGCCATGAGGCATCCAGACCGATGAGCGCATGGACGCGGCCCACATGCCGGGCAATCCGGGCGGCCGATTCGTTGCGCGGCGTGAACAGACTGCGCAGATGCCGCTCCTGGTTCTGGCGCAAGCGCGCAAACTCGGCCTCCGACAGCAAACCCAGCACCCGGGAAAAACGGGCCTGGCTCAACAGCTCGTCGTAGAACTGCCGAATGAAGGTCTCCACGACGCTCTGCAGTTCAGGCTGCACGGCAGCCAGCAAGGCTCGCAGGGCCGACTGCTGCTCGGGCGGTAGCGCCCCCTTGGAGATATTCGGCTTTTCATACATGGCGCCATGCTATTGATCAAGACCGGCCCGCGGCAAGCACAGGAACAGGTGGGGTTGACCTGAGGCAACGCTGAACAAGTCCTTAGCGCGTCGCTGTAAGGCAAACCCGGCTCCAGTTCCGTGCCCGAAGTCTCCGCCTCCGATTCAAGTTCGCGTCTTTCGTGCCGTTACTCCCCACGAAAGACGAACCCTTGCGAGGCCCACCTTGAAATTCCTGGTTGTTGACGACTTCCCCACCATGCGCCGCATCGTGCGCGGTCTGCTGATGCAGACCGGCTATGTGTCCGGCAATATCGACGAAGCGGAGAACGGCGAAGAAGCCTGGCGCAGGCTGCAGGCGGGCGGCATCGAGTTCGTCGTGACCGACTGGAATATGCCGGTGATGCAGGGCATCGACCTGCTCAAGCTCATCCGCGCCAGCGACAACCCGGCCATCCGCAGTCTGCCGGTGTTGATGGTCACGGCCGAAGCCAAGAAAGAGAACATCGTTGCCGCGGCGCAGGCCGGTGTCAACGGTTACATCGTCAAACCCTTCACCGCGCAGACTCTGAAGGAAAAGCTCGACGCCATCATGGCGCGTCTGAACGCCGCCGCGGGAGCCGCCCAATGAGTCGCAAGAGCACAAGCCCCGCGGTCGACGGCAACAGCCTCGGCGAAGCGGAGCAAGCCAACGCGGGCGTGGTCCATCATGCCCTGCACAGCCTGACCGAGGCCGATGCCCTGCTGCACGAAGGCGTGCGCCGCATCATGGCCGCCTCCAGCGATCTGCCCGAAGCCAGCCATCCTCTGGAAGAGGCCCTGCGCCTGACTGAAACCCAGGCCATGGCCACGCTGGAAGCCGTGGAGAACGGCTTCTCCGAAATCGCCGCCATCCGGGCCACGCACGGCGGCTTCATCGACGACCGCCTCGACCGCCTCGAACTCCAGTTCCACACCATTCTCGCCAGTCAGCAGGGGCAGGATCTGGCGGGCCAGCGCTTGAAGAAGACCATTCACCTTCTGCAGGCCGTCGAACAGCGCATCCGCAACGCAGTGGAACAACTCGGGCCGCAGCTTCAATCCAGGCCCGATGCCAAGACCTCCCCGTCGACCGAAAGCGCTGCACCGCTCAACGGGGTTCCTGCCTACGCCGGACCCACCTTTGCCCAGGACGACGTCGACGCCCTGCTGCGCGACCTCGGCATCTGAACCCAACACCCGCCATCATGGACAACGACATCCTGCTGGAATTCCTCGCCGAATCGCGCGAGTTGCTGAGCCAGGCCCAAGACCAGTTGTTGCGCCTGGAGTCACAGCCCGACAACCCGGAGGTGCTCAGCGCCATCTTTCGCGCCTTCCATACCCTCAAGGGCGGCGCCGGATTTCTCGAGGCGCAGAACATGGTGGACTGGTGCCACCACCTCGAAGATCTGTTCGACAAGATGCGAGGCGGCAAGCTGCGCGCCACGGCGCCGATGATCGACGCCATCCTGCGCTCCACCGACGTCATCACCTCCATGCTCGACGATATGGCCCGGGGCGAGAATCCGCCTCCTGGTCCCGCGGGCCTGGGGCAGGACATCCAGGCGTTCTCACGCGGAGAATCGCCCGCAACCCTTGCAGCGCCCGCCCAAACCACGCCCTCGGCATCGGCCGAGGGCAGCGAGTCCAGCGCAGGAGCGCAGGGCCTGTGGGTCACGCAGGCCGAGCGCGACGGCGGCAGCACCGGGCTCTATGCCGAGCGCCGCGACGCCGCGCCGCAAGCGGCCGCAGACGGTGACGCGATCACGCAGGACGAGTTCGAGCGCGTACTCGACGATCTTTATGGCCAGGGCCAGGCCCCAGGCGCGGCCCCCATGCCCGCCACAGCCAAGCCCGCCACCTCGGCAGACGAAATCACCCAGGACGAGTTCGAGCGCGTGCTCGACGCCCTGCACGGCCCCGGCCACGCCCCAGGCCAGGCCAGCGCGCCGCCGGCCGCTGCGCCGCACAAGACCGAGTCCGCGGCTCCGCGCGCGGCCAACGGCGGCGCGGCCGAAGAAACCTCCATCCGGGTCGATTCCACCCGGCTCGACCAGGCCATGAATCAGGTTGGCGAACTCGTGCTGCTGCGCAACCGCCTGAGCGCCGCCGTGGCGCGCATGGGCCAGGAAGACGAAGCCCTGGCCCGTCTGGCTCGCGAGACCGATCTGGCGGTGAACGATCTGCAGAACACGGTCATGCGCCTGCGCATGCAGCCGTGCAAGCGCCTGTTCCAGAGCCTGCCGCGCGTGGTGCGCGATGCCTCGCGCAGCCTGGGCAAAAAGGTGAGGCTCGAACTGGAAGGCGAAGACGTGGAGATCGACAAGACCGTGGTCGATGCGCTCTCCGGGCCACTCATCCACCTCGTTCGCAACGCGCTCGATCACGGCATCGAAGAGCCCGCCAGCCGCAAGCAGGCCGGCAAGCCGGAAGAAGCGGTGCTGCGCGTCGCCGCGCACCACCTCGGCGACAAAGTGCAGATCCTGGTGGGCGACGATGGCCGCGGCATGAATGCGCAGAAAATTCTGCAGCACGCCATCGCCAAGAACATCATCACGCCACAGGAGGGCGCCCGCCTTTCCGAGCGTGAAATGCTCGAACTCATCTTCCTGCCCGGCTTCTCGACCAAGGAGCAGGTCAGCGAGCTCTCCGGCCGCGGCGTCGGCATGGATGTGGTGCGTTCCACCGTCACCTCCCTGCGAGGCCGCATCGACATCGATACCGCGCTGGGCAAGGGCAGCACCATCACCCTGGAACTACCGCTGACGATGGCCGTGCTGCCGGTGCTCTATTTCCGCCTGCGGCGCGAAACCTATGCCCTGCCGGTGGCCGCCATCGAGAACCTGCTGGCCATCGACCCCGAGTACGTCCATTCCATCTCCGGCCGGTTGATGGTGCAGGTCGACGGCAGCCGCGTCGTGCCCTACATCGACCTCGGTCACCTGCTGCAAAACCGCCCGATCGATCTGAGCAAGGATCAGAGCGAGGGCATTCTGATCGAACAGGGCCTGCTGGTGGTCTCCGAAGCCATGGGCACGGAAGACTCGGTGGTCAAGCCCCTGGACATCTCCACCCACGACACCCTCTACCAGGGCGCCACGATCTCCGGCAACGGCGAAGTGGTGCT
>JAJTBQ010000237.1 GCA_021286835.1 Thiomonas sp. | reverse complement strand
GAGACCGTCGAGTCCATCCTGGCGGTCGCAGCCCGCGCGCCCTCCGGCACCAACACCCAGCCCTGGCAGGTGCACGTCCTCACGGGCGCGGCCAAGGCGCGGTTGTCGGCCCGCATCATGGCGGCCTACGACGACCCGGCGCAGGCCGCACAACACACCGAGGAATACGCCTACTACCCGCGCGAATGGCGCTCGCCCTACATCGACCGGCGACGCAAGGTCGGCTGGGATCTTTATGGCCTGCTGGGCATTGCCAAAGGCGACAAGGCCGCCATGCACGCCCAGCACGGGCGCAATTACCTGTTCTTCGATGCGCCGGTCGGCTTGATCTTCACCATCGACCGGGTGATGGAGCAGGGCAGCTGGCTCGACTACGGCATGTTCCTGCAGGCCATCATGGTGGCCGCGCGCGGACGGGGGCTCGACACCTGCCCGCAGGCGGCGTTCACCGCGTTTCACCGCCTCATCGAAGACGAACTCCAACTCGACGCCGCCGCGCAGCAGGTCGTCTGCGGCATGGCCCTGGGCTGGGCCGATCCGGATGCCGTCGAGAACACCCTGGTGACCGAACGCGCGCCGGTGTCCGACTTCGCCCGGTTCCTCGACCGATGAGCGCTTCGCACGGCCGTTCCGAAGGCGCGCTCCTCCCTCCCGCGGGGAGGATGTCGCGCAGCGGCAGAAGGGTCGTCGAATGAACGCACTGGCCTGGATCGGCGAAACCCGCATCGCGCAGGCGGTGCAGGAGGGCAAGCTCGATCACCTGCCCGGCGCCGGCCGCCCGCTCGACCTCACGGCGCGCGACGCCGCGCTCGAAGCCCAGGCGCGGCTGGGCCTGGAACTGCTGGACCGCGCCCGCCGGGCGCAGACCGAGACCGACCAGGATCGCCGCGAACGGGCCGCGCTGCGTCTGCTCTGGGCCAAGGCGCTCGTGCGCCGTGGCCGCAACCCATCGAACCCATGATCATCGAATCGCTGCTCGATACCGACCTCTACAAATTCACCATGATGCAGGTGGTCCTGCATCACTTTCCCGGCGCCCAGGCCGAGTACCGCTTCAAATGCCGCACGCCCGGGGTCGATCTGGTGTCGCGCCTGGACGAGATCAACACCGAACTCGACGCTCTCTGTACCCTGCAGTTCAAACCGGAGGAGCTCGACTACCTGCGCAGCCTGCGTTTCATCAAGAGCGATTTCGTCGATTTCCTCGCGCTGTTCCGGCTGAACCGCCAGCGCATCCGCGCCACGCCCGCGGCAGACCCGGCGGCGCGGGAGCGCGGCGAGATCGACATCGCCATCCAAGGCCCCTGGCTGCACACCATCCTGTTCGAGGTGCCGGTGCTGGCCATCGTCGGCGAGATCCATGCCCGCCATGCCCATGCCGACGCCGATCTGCAGGCGGGCCTGCAGCGCATCGACGACAAGATCGCCATGCTCCACACGCCCGAGCTGCAGGACTGCCGCATCGCCGATTACGGCACCCGCCGCCGCTATTCGCGGCGCTGGCAGGCGCAGGTGCTCGGGCGGCTGCGCAGCGGCCTCGGGCCGCAGCTCGCGGGAACCAGCAACGTCCTGCTGGCCAAGGACATGGGGCTCACTCCTTTGGGCACCATGGCGCACGAGTATCTCCAGGCCTGCCAGGCGCTGGGCCCGCGCCTGCGCGACACCCAGGTCTTCGCCTTCGAGATGTGGGCCAAGGAATACCGCGGCGATCTGGGCATCGCCCTGGCCGATGTCTATGGCTTGCAGGCCTTCCTGCGCGATTTCGATCTCTATTTCTGCAAGCTGTTCGACGGCGCCCGGCACGACTCGGGCGATCCGTTCTCGTGGGGCGAGCAGATGATCGCGCACTATGCGAAGCACCGCGTCGACCCGCGCACCAAGACCCTGGTCTTCAGCGACATGCTCACGATTCCCAAGGTCATCGCGCTGTACCGGCAGTTTCATGCGCGCGTGGGCCTGGCCTTCGGCATCGGCACCAACCTGATGCACGACCTCGGCTTCGAGGCGCCGCAGATGGTGCTCAAGATGACCCGCTGCAACGGCCAGCCCGTGGCCAAGGTCAGCGATGCGCCGGGCAAGAATATGTGCGACGACCCGGCGTATCTGGCTTATCTGCGCGAAGTCTTCCAGATCCCGGCCAGCCAGCTCGTCGAGCACGATGCCGAAGATGGTTGAACCCAGATGTCCAATAGGCGCCATGTCTGTTTGACAGATTCCGTTTCACGGACGATCATTGTTCATGATCCACAGCTTTACATGTGCTGATACCCAGGCTTTGTTCCAGAGCCAGCCAGTCGCCAGGTTTCGGAACATCGAGCGCGTCGCGCGCCGCAAACTGCTGCAGTTGCACGCTGCCACAGAACTGGGCAGTCTGCGTGTCCCGCCTGGAAATTCGCTTGAGGCCCTCAAAGGAAATCGCAAGGGACAGCACAGTATCCGCATCAACGATCAATGGCGGCTTTGCTTTGTCTGGCAGCAAAACGGTGCGCATCAGGTCGAAATCGTGGACTATCACTGAACGCGGAGAATCGAAATGACGACCTTTCTGGAAGAAATCCATCCAGGTGAAATCCTGTTGGAAGAGTTCATGCGTCCGATGGGTTTGACCATTCAGCGGCTGGCGGCGGACATTGACGTTTCGCCCAGCCGGATCAGTGATATCGTGCATGGCAAACGGCCGATCACTGCAGACACCGCGTTGCGTCTTGGCCTTTATTTCTCGATGGAGCCGCTCTTTTGGCTGAATCTGCAATCGGAGTACGACATGCGCATCACCACGAAAGAACTCAAGGACAAACTCGCCTCCAGGGTGCGTGTGTTCCATCCCTCGGCCGCCTGACAGCGCGCACCAAGGCGGACCTGATGGTTTACAGCGCTTTGGACCGCAGAGGTCTGAGGCCAACTCACTGAATGACTCGAATTGATGAACACCGACACCGCCCGCGCCGCGATCCTGGCGCAGATTCGTGCCCGTCAGGGGCGACCCGCCGCGCTGCACGATAGTGAGGCGCAGGATGCTGAAGTCGACATCGGCCGCCATGTGCGCGGGCCGCAACCTGCCCTTGGTGACCGGGCCGACCGAATCGCCCGTTTCACCGCGCAGGCGCAGGCGCTGCAGACCAGCGTCGCCAGGGTCGTAAGCGCCCAGGACGTGCCCGCGGCCGTCGCGGCCTATCTGCATGAGCAGGCCTTGCCTTTGAACGGCGTGGCCTGGGACACGCTGGCCGGGCACCCTTGGGCCGAGGCCGGGCTGGCGCTGGAGTACCGCCCCCCGCGTGACGAAGACAAGCTCGGCATTACCGGCTGCTTTTGCGCGGTGGCCGAAACGGGCTCGCTGGTGCTGGCGAGTTCGCCGGAAACACCGTCGTCCACGCATCTGTTGCCGGAGACGCATATCGCCATCGTGCCGGCCAGCCGCATCGTTCCCGCACTGGAAGACGCTTACGCGCTGCTTCGGGCCGAGCTGGGCGAA
>JAJTBQ010000236.1 GCA_021286835.1 Thiomonas sp. | reverse complement strand
ACGACCACCTGCTATATGTGCGCCTGCCGCTGCGGCATCAATGTGCATCTGCGCGATGGCCAGGTCCGCTTCATCGAAGGCAATCCGAATCATCCGCTCAACCAGGGCGTGATCTGCGCCAAGGGCTCTGCGGGCATCATGAAACAGGTGTCGCCGGCCCGGCTTACGCAGCCGCTGCGCCGCAAACCCGGCACCGAGCGCGGCGAGGGCCAGTTCGAGCCCATCACCTGGGACGAGGCGCTGCAGACCCTGGAAGACCGGCTGCGGCACCTGCGAGCCACCGATCCCAAGCAGTTCGCGCTGTTCACCGGGCGCGATCAGATGCAGGCGCTCACCGGCCTGTTCGCCCGACAGTACGGCACGCCCAACTACGCCGCGCACGGCGGCTTCTGCTCGGTGAACATGGCCGCGGGGATGATCTACACCTTCGGCGGCAGCTTCTGGGAGTTCGGCGGGCCGGATCTGGAGCGGGCGCGGCTGTTCGTGATGATCGGCACCGCCGAGGATCACCACAGCAACCCGATGAAAATCGCCCTGTCCAAGTTCAAGCGGGCTGGGGGGCGTTTCATCTCCATCAATCCGGTGCGCACCGGTTACTCCGCCATCGCCGACGAGTGGATCCCGATTCGTCCGGGTACCGATGGCGCCCTGTTGCTGGCCCTGGTCCATGAACTGCTGCGCACCGGCCGATTCGACGGCGAGTTCGCCGCCCGCTACACCAATGGCGCGCAACTCGTGCGGGTGCAGCCTGGCGACGCGCAGGACGGCCTGTTCATCCCCGATGCTTGCGGTACGGCGTCATCGCAGGACCGGATGTGGTGGGATGCCGCAACCCAGCGTCCCGTTCCCGCCTGGACCGAGGGCGCGCAGCCCGCGCTCTCCGGGCACTACCGTCTGGCCGACGGCACGCCGGTGGCCCCCGCGCTGCAGTTGTTGCGCGAGCAACTGGCCGACAGCACGCCCGAATGGGCGGCGCAGATCACCGGCGTGAGCGCCGGGCGCATACGCCAACTGGCGCAGGACATGGCGCAGGCCGCGCTCGATCAGGGCGAAGACCTGCCCATCGCCTGGACCGACTGGCTCGGCCGCGAGCACGCCACGGTGCGCAGCAAACCGCTGGCGTTTCACGCCATGCGGGGTCTCGCGGCGCATTCCAACGGCTTTCAGGCCATCCGCGCCCTGTCCATTCTCATGAGCCTGCTGGGCACGATCGATGCGCCGGGCGGATTTCGCCACAAGGCACCGTACCCCAAGGACGTTCCGCCCGATGTGCGCAACCCGCGTGGCCCGCAGGACGTGCGACCCGACACGCCGCTGGGCGGCGCGCCGCTCGGTTGGCCGACTTCGCCCGACGATCTTGCGCTGATGGACGACGGCAGCCCGTTGCGCATCGACAAGGCGTTTTCCTGGGAGCACCCGCTGGCCGTGCATGGCCTGATGCACAACGTCATCACCAACGCCTGGCGCGGCGATCCTTACCCGATCGACACGCTGCTCATCTTCATGTCCAACATGGCGTGGAACTCGGCCATGAACACCGTGGATGTACGGCAGATGCTGCGTGACAAGCGGGAAGACGGCGGCTACCGCATTCCCTTTCTCGTGGTGTGCGATGCCTTCCAGAGCGAGATGACCGCCTTTGCCGATCTGCTGCTGCCCGATACCAGTTATCTGGAGCGGTTTGATGCCATGTCGCTGCTGGACCGGCCCATCTCCGAGTTCGACGGTCCGGTGGATTCGGTGCGCGTGCCCGTGCTGCCGCCCTTCGCGCAGACGCGGCCGTTTCAGGAAGTGCTGGTCGAGCTTGCGGGTCGCCTCGGGTTGCCGGCCTTCGTCCATGCCGACGGCAGCCGCAAGTACAAGGACTATCCAGACTTCATCGTCCATTACGAAACCATGCCCGGCTCGGGCATCGGCTTTCTGTCGGGCTGGCGCGGCAAGGACGGCACTCAGTCGCTCAAGGGCGAGCCCAATCCGCGGCAATGGGAGATGTATGCGAAGAACGACTGCGTGCACTTTCACCACCTGCCCGAATCGCTGCGCTATATGCGCAACTGGAACCGGGGCTATCTCGATTTCGCGCAGGAGCACGGCTGGCGCACGCGCAACTCGCCCATCATCATCGCGCTCTACGCCGACGTGCTGCAGTCCTTCCGGCTGGCGGCGCGCGGCCAGAGGCCTGGGCGGCAGCCGCCCGAAGCCCTGCGGGCGCGGGTGGCGCATCACTTCGATCCTCTGCCGTTCTGGGAGCCGCCGCTGGAACATGCGGCCACCGACCTCTCGCGCTACCCGCTGGCCGCCGTGACCCAGCGCCCCATGGCCATGTATCACGCCTGGGACTCGCAGAACGCCTGGCTGCGGCAGATTCACGGTCACAATCGTCTCTACGTGAATCCTGCCGTGGCCCAGGAGCGCGGCATTGCCGACGGCGACTGGCTGTGGATTACTTCGCCGTGGGGCCGGGTGCGTGCGCGCTGTCAGTTCAGCGAGGCCGTCGAGCCCGGCACGGTCTGGACCTGGAATGCCGTCGGCAAGGCCAGCGGCTTCTGGGGACTGCACCCGCGTGCCGAGGAGTCGCAGACCGGCTTTCTGCTCAACCACCTCATCCGCGAGGAGTTGCCGGCCAACGCTTTGGGGGCGGGGCAGGGCCGGATCTCCAACAGCGACCCTGTCACCGGCCAGGCGGGCTGGTACGACGTGCGCGTGCGCATCGATCCGGCCGAAGCGCCGCCCGAGACCGGCGAACCCATGCCGCATTCGTCCGGGCAGAGCTGGCCCCAGGTTGCGCCACCCGCAGAGCTGCCCGAACAAGCGTCGCGGTCTCGCGTGCTGCGCTATGTCGCCGGGGCTGTGCCCCGCCAAGGAAAATCCACATGACTCAACTCGCTCTGGTCATCGATCTCAATGTGTGCGTGGGCTGCCATGCCTGCGTGACCTCGTGCAAGCAATGGAACACCTCCGGGCCCGCTGGCCCGCTCAGTGATCTCGAGCCCTACGGCGAAAACCCGCTGGGCGTGTTCTTCAACCGCGTCCAGACTTATGAGGTCGGCCAGTTTCCGCAGACGCAGACGGTGCACTTCCCCAAGAGCTGCCTGCACTGCGAGGAGCCGCCGTGCGTACCGGTGTGTCCGACCGGCGCGTCGTACAAACGCAAGGAAGACGGCATCGTGCTGGTGGACAGCGACAAGTGCATCGGTTGCAAATACTGCTCCTGGGCCTGCCCCTACGGTGCGCGCGAATACGACGAGGACCGCGGGGTGATGACCAAGTGCACCCTGTGCGTGGACCGGATCTACGACGAATCGATCCCCGCCGCCCAGCGCCGTCCGGCCTGCGTCAACGCCTGCCCGACCAACGCGCGCCTGTTCGGGGACGTGCACGATCCTGAATCGGAAGTGTCCCGCGCCATCCGCGAGCGCGGCGGCTACGCCCTGATGCCCGAACTCGGCACCCGTCCGGCCAACCACTATCTGCCACGCCA
>JAJTBQ010000235.1 GCA_021286835.1 Thiomonas sp. | reverse complement strand
TCCACGAGATGGTCGAAGTTGATCAGCTTGCGCCAGAACGACTCGCCGAACAGCAGGATGGGGCGGCGGCGCACCTTGCTGGCCTGGGTGAGGGTGAGCACCTCGAACAGCTCGTCCAGCGTGCCGAAGCCGCCGGGGAAGCACACCAGCGCCACCGAGCGCATGAGGAAGTGCATCTTGCGCAGCGCAAAGTAGTGGAACTGGAAGCACAGTTCCGGCGTGATGTAGGGGTTGGGATACTGCTCGTGCTGCAGCACGATGTTCAGGCCGACGCTCTTGCCATGGGCTTCGAACGCGCCGCGGTTGCCCGCCTCCATGATGCCCGGCCCGCCTCCGGTGACGACCACCAGCGGCGCATCGGCGTCGCAGGTGGCGCGGGTGACGAGGGTGGCGAAGCGCCGCGCCTCCTCGTAGTAACGCGACATGTCGAGCTGCATGCGCGCACGCGCCACGGCGGCATCGTCGTCCCTGGACATGGCCTCGGTCAGACGCTGCTGCGCCACGTCGCGGGGGAGGACGCGCGCGCTGCCGAAAATCACAATGGTGGACTCGATGCCGTGCTCGGTCTGGACCAGCTCGGGCTTGAGCAGTTCGAGCTGCATGCGCACCGCGCGCATCTCTTCGCGCAGGATGAACTCGGTGTCGGTGAACGCCAGCTTGTAGCTGCTGCCCGGCTGATCGTAGGGCGAGGGTTCGGCGGCCACGAGCGCGGCATCTTCACCCGCGCTGGGGAAGTTGCGCTCGGTGAGGTGGCTGCGCTTGTGGCGCAAAAGACGTTGCTTGTTCATGTTTCAAGCATAGCGAATGGAGGGTGGCACCGTCGGGCGAACGCCGGACGGATCGGAAAGGAGATGTTTCGCGGCGCCGCGGTCGTTACGTTTTCAAACGGCATTGCGCGGGGGATCGGCCTAAAACCTATTTACTCAAACATCAACAGGAGACAGCCATCATGTCGAGCGTTCAGATCGATCAGGTACCTCTTTCCTCCAGGCCGGGGAAGAGCATCCGCAAGGCGGCGGGCATCTGGAGCCTGCTGTTCGCCAGCCTCACGGCCATCATCGGCTCGGGCTGGCTGTTCGCGCCGCTCACCGCCGCCACGCAGGCCGGGCCGGCCAGTATTGTGTCCTGGGCCATCGGCGGCGCGGCCATTCTGGTGCTGGCTTTCGTCAATGCCGAACTCACCAGTTCGTTTCCGGGCATGGGGGCGGTCATCACGTTTCCGAAGCTCAGCCACGGCCATCTGGCCGCGGCGGTGGTGAGCTGGGTGGTGTTTCTCGGCTACGTCACGGTGGCGCCGGCCGAGGTGCTGGCCGTGGTGACCTACGCCAACAACTACCTGCCGGGCATGGTCGATGCCAAGACCTCGCTGCTGACCGACGAAGGCATGGCCATCAGCGTCGCGCTGCTGGGCGTATTCATCCTCATCAACGCCTGGGGCGTGCGCGCCCTGCTGCGGCTGGGCAACACGCTGATGATCTGGAAGCTCATCATTCCCGTGCTGGCCATCGTGGCGCTGCTGGTCTCGTCCTTCCATGCGGGCAATTTCACCGCGCACGGCTTTGCGCCTTTCGGCGTGCAGGGCACCATCGCCACGATCGCCACCTCCGGCATCGTGTTCAGCTATCTGGGTTTCCGCCAGGCCATCGAGTTGTCGGGTGAGGCCACCAACCCGCAGCGCGACGTGCCGATTGCCATCATCGGCTCGGTGCTCATCGCCGCGGCGATCTTCATCGGGCTGGAGGTGGCGCTGATCGGCGCGGTGAGCCCTTCGGACATCGCGCAGGGCTGGAACAAACTGCACTTCACCGGGGTGTCGGGTCCGTTCGCCGGGCTGGCGGTGATCCTGGGCATGAGCTGGCTGGCCATCCTGCTCTACATCGACGCGGTGGTGTCTCCTGCGGGCACCGGTCTGGTGTACGGCGGCACCACCGCGCGCGTGGTCTACGCCACGGGCAAGGACGGCTTGTCCACGCCCTGGTTCGCCAAGCTCAACAAATTCGGCGCGCCGTCCACCGGGCTGTGGATCACCTGGATCGTGGGCATTCTGTTCTTCCTGCCCTTTCCGTCGTGGCAAAAGATCGTGACCTTCATCTCCTCGGCCACGGTGCTGGGTTACGGCATCGGCCCCGTTGCGCTCATGACGCTGCGGCGCAGTCTGCCGCTGGGCACGTATCCGCGCCCCTACACCCTCAAGGGCGCCGGACTGTGGGCCCCGCTGGCGTTCATCGTGTCCAACTTCATCATCTACTGGTCGGGAGCCGGCACCGACAACTTCCTGTTCGGCGGCCTCGCCATCATCTTCGTGCTGTTCACGCTCTACCAGGCCGCAACCCATGGCGGCAAGCTGGGCCATCTGCAGTGGCGAGGCGCCTGGTGGCTGGCGCCTTACTTCTTCGCCATGTGGCTGGTGACCTATCTGGGACCGAAGGACCTCATCGGCGGCACGGGCCTGTTGACGTTCTATCAGGGCATGGTGGTGGTGGTCATCATCAGCATCGCCATCATGGCCCTGGCCGTGGCCAGCGGCCTGCCCGAGCCGGAGGAGGCGCGCGAGATGATCGCCATGACGGGCCGGACGCGCCGCTGAGGCGAAGCGGCCCTGGCGCAGGCCGCACCCGGCGGCCTGCGTCGTGCGTTCAGCTCACTTTCTTCTTGAGCAGGCCCAGCAGCACGGCGCTGACCACGGTGCCCGCGACCAGGGCCAGCACATACATGCCCAGATGCGAGACCGCGTTGGGAATGGGCAGGACGAACACGCCGCCGTGCGGCACCCGCAACTGCACGGCGGCCACCATCGAGATCGCCCCGGCGATGGCCGAGCCGATCATATTGGCCGGGATGACGCGCAGCGGGTCTCGCGCCGCGTAGGGAATGGCCCCTTCGGTGATGAACGAAAGTCCGAGCAGGCCGGTGGCGCCCCAGGCCTCGCGTTCATCCACGGTGAAGCGGCTGGGGAACAGCCGGGTCGCCAGAGCCACGGCCAGAGGTGGCGTCATGCCCGCGGCCATCACCGCGGCCATGGGGGTGAAGATCTGGCTGGCGAGCAGGCCCGTGGCGAAGGTGTAGGCCGCCTTGTTCACAGGGCCACCCATGTCGAAGGCCATCATCGCGCCCAGCAGAAGGCCGAGCAGGATGGCGCTGGCGCCTTGCATGCTCTTGAGCCAGTCGGTGAGGAAGGCCAGTGCCTGCGCCACCGGGGTGCCGACCACATAGATCATCAGCAGACCCGTCAGCAGGGTGCCCAGCAGGGGCAGGATGAGCACGGGCTTGAGTCCCTCGACATGCCGGTTGAGCTTGAGATGCCGGTTGAACCAGTCGGTGCCATAGCCCGCGATGAAGCCCGAGACGATGCCGCCCAGAAAGCCCGCGCCGATGGACGACGCAATCATGCCGCCGATCATGCCGGGCGCAATGCCCGGGCGGTCGGCAATGGAGTAGGCGATGTAGCCCGACAGCGCCGGCACGATGAGCGCGAACGCCGC
>JAJTBQ010000234.1 GCA_021286835.1 Thiomonas sp. | reverse complement strand
GTCCGAGCACGGCGCCCACGGTATCGAGGCTCTGCCGCAGGCCGTAGGCGGCGTTGCGCTGCCCGGGGGGCGTGGCATCGGCCACGAGCGCGTCGCGCGGCGCGCCGCGCAGGCCCTTGCCGATACGGTCGATGAAGCGCGCTGCGATCACCTCGCCTGCCCCGGAAGCCAGTGGAAACAAGGGCTTGGTCAGGGCCGACAGCCCATAGCCGGCCACGGCCAGCCCCTTGCGCGAACCGAGGCGGTCCGACCAGGCCCCGGAGACCCCCTTCAGCATTGAAGCCGTGGCCTCCGCGATGCCCTCCACCACGCCCACGCTGAGCACGCTCAGGCCCAGCACCGTGGTCATGTAGACCGGCAGCAAGGCATGGACCAGTTCGGACGACATGTCCATGAACAGACTGACGAAGCCCAGCAGCCAGACGGTGCGGGGCAGGCGGCCCCGGGCCGAATGCGAACGAGGATGCATGGGCAGTCTGTTGTCGTGATGCGCCGTGCGACGGGCGTTAAGCGAAGTCTAAGCGCGGCCCGCTAAAGTCCGATGGGTCTGCATTCGCGGTTCGCGTCCCATGCGCCTGCTCCTGGTTGAAGATGACATGATGATCGGCGAGAGCGTGCTCGACGCCTTGCGCGGCGAGGGCTATGCCGTCGACTGGGTGCGCGACGGCGCCCTGGCCGACACGGCGCTGCGCACCGAACGGTACGACCTCGTGCTGCTCGATCTCGGTCTGCCGAAGATGGACGGCATTGCGGTGCTCAAGGCCTTGCGCGCGCGGCGCGAGACCACCCCGGTGCTCATCGCCACCGCGCGCGATGCCGTCCCAGCGCGCATTGCCGGGCTCGACGCCGGGGCCGACGACTATGTGCTCAAGCCCTTCGATCTCGACGAGCTCTCCGCCCGCATCCGCGCCCTGCTGCGCCGGGCCGCCGGGCGGGCCGAGCCGGTGTTCAGCTACGGCCGCATCAGCCTGAATCCGGCCACGCACGAAGCCCTGCTCGACGGCGAACCCGTGGCCCTGTCGCAGCGCGAGTGGGCCGTGCTCGAAGCGCTGATCGCGCGGCCCGGCATGATTCTGTCGCGCACCCAGCTCGAAGAAAAACTCTACAGCTGGAAGGACGAGATCTCGAGCAACGCGGTCGAGGTCTATGTGCACAGCCTGCGCAAGAAACTCGGTCCCGACCTGATCCGCAACATCCGCGGCATGGGCTACATGATCGCGAAGGAACCTGCCGCCACGCGCCCCGACCCCGATGAAGGCGGCACCGGCAGCGGCACGGGAGACGCCGCGTGAAATCGCTGCGCTCCAGGCTGTTGCTGCTGCTCTCGGTGGCCGTCACCCTGGCGGCGCTGGTGCAGGCGCTGGCGGTGTTTCGCAACGCCATGAACGAGGCCGATGCCGTCTTCGACTATCACCTGCAGCAGCTCGCGCTGTCGCTGGCGAGCGGCGACATGGGCCTGCCCGGCTTCGGCCCCGATGTGAGCGCGGGCAACGATGTCGATTACGTCGTGCAGGTCTGGGCACCCGATGGCAAGCGCATCTATGTGTCGCGGCCCCGCAGCGATCTGCCCAGTCAGGCCGTCCTCGGCTACACCAATGTGCAGGTGGGCAATGAGCAGTGGCGCGTCTATTCCATGCAGGCCGGGGGGCGCACGATTCAGGTCGGTCAGAGCACCGCCACGCGGCAGGCGCTGGCGCTGGGCTTCGCGCTGCGCTCGATCTGGCCCATGGCGGTCATCGCCCCGCTGCTGCTGCTGGCCGTGGCCTGGGTGGTGAGGCGTTCACTGCGGCCGCTCAGCGATCTGTCGCTCGAACTGGAGAACCGCGCCGCCACCAGCTTCGACCCGCTCGACCCCCACCCCGTGGTCAGCGAAATGCGCCCCGTGGTGCGCGCGATGAATGGGCTGTTCGCCCGCACCCGGCAGGCCTTCGAGACGCAGCGCATGTTCGTGGCCGACGCCGCGCACGAACTGCGTTCGCCCCTGGCCGCGCTCAAGGTGCAGGTGCAGATGCTCGGGCGCGCGCACGACGACGGCCAGCGCGGCGTGGCGCTGGCCCGGCTGGAGAGCGGCATCGACCGCGCCAGCCATCTGGTCGAACAACTGCTGCTGCTGGCGCGCAACGAATCCGGCGCCGAGGAGGCACTCGGCATCGTGAGCCTGCTCGACGCCGCCCGCCTGGCGCTGTCCGACACGGCCGAACTCGCCCAGACCCGAGGGGTGGACGCGGGGCTCGAAGACGCCGAGGACTGCACCGTGCTGGCCCCGCCCGGCGGCCTGCGCATCCTGGTGCGCAACCTCGTGGACAACGCCCTGCGCTACACCCCTGCCGGAGGCCGTGTCGATGTGCGCGTGCGCCACGAGATGCGGGCCGCCAACGGTGCGCCCGCGGCGCCACAGCGCATGGCCGTGCTGGAAGTGAACGACTCCGGCCCCGGCATTCCCGCGGAAGACCGCGAGCGCGTGTTCGACCGCTTCTACCGCCGCGACGGCAGCCCGGCCGGAGGCAGCGGCCTGGGGCTGGCCATCGTGCGCAGCGTGGCCGACCGCTGCGGCGCCCGCGTGGAACTCGGCACCGCCGATCTGGGCGGATTGCAGGTTCGAGTGGTCTTTGCCACGGCACGCGCGGTGGCAGGCTGAAGCCCCGCTGATCTCAGTCAGCCCGATACCAGCCGCCGGGCGCGCGACCTCTGATCGCGCCACCCCTGTGCGACCTGCGACGAATTTGGGCGGAACGGCCAAAAAATGTCAGCCCACAGCCTGAAAACTGGCAGTGCCCTCGGTTGAAGCGTGAAAGACTTCACACTTTTTCACATTCAAATCCTGGCATGTTTCCTGCCACTCTGTCCTGCGCATCTGGCGCCTACCTGAACCTTGCACACAATCTCCATGCAAACCTACAAACAGCGCGGATTCACCCTCATCGAACTCATGATCGTCGTTGCGATCATTGGCATTCTTGCTGCGATAGCGATACCGGCCTATCAGACTTACACCATTCGAGCCCAGGTCACCGAAGGGCTCTCGCTCATGGACGGCACTAAGACCGCCCTGGTCGAGTACTACACCAACACCGGCAGCATGCCCAAGAGCAATGCCTCGCTCGGTCTGCCCGGCACGATCTCAGGCAATTATGTGAGTTCCTCCGGCCTCAACAACAAGGACGCCGGGTTGATCGTGGCCATTTATGGCAATCACGCCAATTCGGCGATTGCCGGCCATTATTTGGTGTTGTCGGCCGTCACGGGCGCAGGCTCGGTCTCTTTCGTGTGCAAGAACCCGCCTGGGGTCGGCTCACTGGGTTACAGCCCCGTTGACAGCAAATACCTACCCAGTTCTTGCGAGCGCAGTTGAAGGCAGTGAACTGATGATGGCGCCGGGTTCACTCGGCTTCAGCCCGGCTTAAGTCGGGGTCGCCATGCTCTGAATGATGGAGGGTCGGTGCCGCACTTGCCGCAGCGCAGCAAGTGGGCTTCAATCGGGCTTTGCCTATCTATT
>JAJTBQ010000233.1 GCA_021286835.1 Thiomonas sp. | reverse complement strand
TGGTTGAGCTCACGAATGACATGCACGGGCAGACGGATGGTGCGAACCTGCTGCATCAGCGCGCGTTCGATGCTTTGGCGTATCCACCAGCTTGCATAGGTCGAGAAGCGGAACCCGCGCTCGGGCTCGAATTTCTCGATGGCATGGATCAGCCCGAGATTGCCCTCTTCGATCAAGTCGCCCAGAGCCGCGCCGCGGCCGACATAGGCCTTGGCGATGCTGACCACCAGCCGCAGGTTGTGCTCCACCATGGCCTGGCGAGCCTCGAAGTCGCCGGCCTTGGCGCGGGTCGCCGTCTCGAACTCCTCTTCGGGCGTGAAAAGCGGCTTGGCGCGAATATGGTTGAGATACGACTGCAGGGCGCTGACGCCCGACTCATCGTCGATGGCGCCGATCGAAGCGGGTGGACAAGGCGGGCCTTTGGGCGAAGCTGCCGACTGCGCCGGAGGCGAAGGCGGACTGTCCAGCGCAAGGATTTTGAAATCCTCTACCGCCGAAGGCGCAGCCGGTCGCATGGCGCCATTTGCAGTGGCTGCGCCTTCCACGCCCGCATCAGGCGAGACGTCGGCGACCGGTTTCGAACTGCGCGGCATGCGGGGGTCAGGGCTGCTTGGGCAGCAGCCCGATCGGATCGATGGACTTGCCACGCAGCCGGATCTCGAAATGCAATTCGACGCGCGGCGCATCGGTCGAACCCATTTCAGCAATCTTCTGGCCACGCTTCACCGTTTCGTTCTCTTTCACCAGCATGACGTTGTTGTGCGCATAGACGCTGATGTAGTCGTCGTTGTGCTTGATGATGATGAGTTTGCCGAAACCGCGCAGCTCCGAGCCGGCATACACCACTCGCCCCGCCGCCGCAGCGTACACAGGATCGCCCAGATTACCTGCGATGTCGATGCCCTTGCTCGTCGTGCCATTGAAGCCCTGAATGATCTTGCCGCTGGTCGGCCACGACCAAACGATGCCATCGTGCGAGGCCGTCGCCAGATTGCTGGCTACGACCGCGGGCCCGCTCGGCCCAGGACTGGCCGAGGCCGTAGATGCAGGCGGAACCGCCGCGGCGTTCGCGGGTTTGGCCGGCGCCGGGGCGGGAGCCGGATTGGTGCCTTGGGCCGGTTTGACAGAGGTCACAGGCGCCAAGGGCGTGACGGCAAAACTCTGCGCGGCACTGCCGCTGGGCAACGGCTCCGCAGCGGATGCCGCCGAGGCGGATGGACTCGCCGCCGCCCCCTCCGGAGCCACGACGCGCAAGACCTGACCGACCTCGATCACATTCGGATCACTCAGGTTGTTCCATTGCGCCAGGTTTTGCCAGGTCGTACCGTACTGCAGCGCGATGCGCCGAAGGGTATCGCCCGGCTGCACCGTGTAATAGCCGGGCTGTCCGGCCAATGACGACGAGGCTGCCGTCGCAATGCCCGCCGGCGCAGCGGCAACCGTGGCTGGCGGCGCATAAACCGGCGGCACTTTCTGGAAGTTCTTTTGCTCGACCGGCACTGGGACCAGCGACACCGAGGAGCAGGCGCCCAGGATGGCCGCGGCTGATAGAGTGAGAGCGAGCAGAGCAATCCGCATGGTGATGGACGTCGATTCAGGGAGGTCGGTTCAGGTCAGGCCGGATTTTAAGGGGACGAACTTTGCCCCTTCGAGTGGCTGGACGTCGAATGCGGTGGCGGTGCGCTTGCGATACAGCATGAGTTGTTGCGGATTTCCGATCGGGGCAATCAGAATCCCGCCCACGGCCAACTGATCCAGCCAGGCCTGGGGCACGGTCAGCGCCGCGGCTCCCGAGAAAATCACGTCGAACGGCGCGCCCTGCGCGCACCCCGACATGCCATCGCCCAGAATCAGTCGCAGGTTGGGAACCCGCAATGCACGCAAATTGTTGCGGGCCAGATCATGCAGTGCGCGTATGCGCTCGACGCTGTAGACCTCGACCGCAACCCGAGCCGTCACCGCCGCGGCATAGCCGCAGCCAGTGCCGATATCGAGCACCTTGCCCAGGTTCGAACGCGGCGCCAAGGCCTTGAGTGCGGCATCTAGGCCTCTGGCCACAACCGAAGGCTTGGAGATCGTCTGCTCGTATCCAATGGGCAAGGCGTTGTCGAGATACGCCTGGGCCGCCAGGCCCGGTTCAACAAAGTGATGCCGCGGCACATCCTGCAACGCCTGCAAGACACGCTCATCAAACCCGCCAAACTGCCGCAACTTGTCGACCATGCCGCGACGCACCGCATCCGAATCGAGACCCGCCTGACGAGGCAGGCAGCGCGAGGGGCCAGGCGCAAGGTTCCGGGAGTCTGCCGCGCGCGGCACTTGCGACGAGGCGGGCCGCAGCCTAGCCTGCCCTGGCTCGCTTCTGGGCGGCTGCGAGGTCGGCGACGATTTGTTCAATGGCGCATCGGCCGACTGACGCACCGGCCAATGCACAAAGCGCTGCGGCGACTTGGTCCCCGCGCTCACGCACAGCCTCGGGTTTCGAAGCGGGCCGCGCAAGTGGTGATCTGTGCGTGATGGGTCAGATCCAATTGCAGAGGCGTCAGGGATGCGCAGCCTTGGGCAATGGCATCGAAGTCCGTCCCAGCCTGCTGATCCAGAGCCGCCCCGGCGCCCCCGATCCAATAGATCGTGTCTCCGTAGGGGTTCTTCTGTACGACCACCGGCTGACTTGGATGTCGTTTGCCCAGACGGGTCACACGCAAGCCCCCCAAGGCGCTCAAGGAGCAATTGGGAACATTCAGATTGAGTAACTGCGCTTGAGGGGGGCTATCGGCAACCAGCTTACCCACCACCTCGACCGCGACAGCGACGGCGGTGTCCAGATGCGTCCAGCCCTTTTCGACCAGCGAGATGGCCAAGGCGGGAATGCCGAACAAATAGCCTTCGGTGGCCGCGGCCACCGTACCCGAGTAGATGGTGTCGTCACCGAGATTGGCGCCGTTGTTCACCCCGCTCACAACGAGATCTGGCCGGAAACCCAGCAAACCCGTGAGGGCGATGTGCACGCAGTCCGATGGCGTGCCATTGACATAGCGAAATCCATTGCTGGCGGTATAGACCGACAAGGGCCGATTCAGCGTCAGCGCGTTCGAAGCAGCACTCGCGTTCTGTTCGGGAGCAATGACCGTGACATCCCAGTTCGCCCGTAGCCCTTCATACAAGGCGGCAAGCCCCGGAGCCAGATACCCATCATCATTGGCAAGAAGAATTCGCATGACCGCATCTTATCGGGTCATGGTGACCATCACATCGGGCGACCACCCTGGAGATCGTGCCCCGCCACGGCAAGCAGGTCCGCTTGCCTGGCATTTACGGCATCGATTGCCTGCAAACTGGTGCCCGGAGCGGGGATCGAACCCGCACGCCCCTTTTCAGGAAAGCGGCGGATTTTAAGTCCGCTGCGTCTACCAATTTCGCCATCCGGGCAAGCAGCAACGCAAGACATGGGAGTTGGAGGCGGGGGTCGGAATCGAACCGGCATAGACGGCTTTGCAGGCC
>JAJTBQ010000232.1 GCA_021286835.1 Thiomonas sp. | reverse complement strand
ATGGGCGCTGGAAAAACAACTGTTGGCCGGACTCTCGCACAGCGCGCCGGCCTTCAGTTCATCGACAGTGACCATGAGATCGAGCGCGAGCAGGGCTGCACGATTGCAGCCCTTTTTTCTCGCCTGGGCGAGGCAGGGTTTCGCGACATCGAAGCGCGCGCCATTGACGCTTTGACGCAGCGTGACGGCATCGTGCTGGCCACAGGGGGCGGAGCTGTGCTGAGGCCGGAGAACCGCAAGGCCTTGCGCGAACGGGGTACGGTGGTCTATCTGCGCGCCAGCCCCGACGATCTTGCCCACCGGCTGCGGCACGATCGCACCCGGCCCTTGCTCCAGCAGGGCAATGCACGGGCCAAGCTTCAGGAATTGTTTCGTGTGCGCGATCCGCTGTATCGCGAAACGGCCCATTTCGTGATGGATACTGGTCGTCCTTCTCCGGCCTTGCTGACCAATATGGTTCAGATGCAGCTTGAGCTGGCCGGTGTGTTGCCGTCATCGGGCCAATCCGGCTGAGCGGCTGCCCGGCTAGCCTGGGCGGCCCAGGGACCAGAGTCGCGCATGGCTCGGGATCGCGGCAGGCCTGCCGCCAGCGGCGCCGTTGGAAGGGCTACGGGGTGGACAAGGTTGGTCTTGCGGCCAAACGTCAACCCGACAGGTCGACGTGGCTGCTTTCTACAATCCGGTCATCGTACCGACAGGATTTCCCATGACTACCGTTCGTATCGCGCTCGATACCCGCGCGTATGACATTCGCATTGCAAGCGGCTTGCTCGATGCGTCCGACGTCTTCGCCGCCGCGGCGGCTCCCAAAGGCACGGCCCTGGTCGTGACCAATACCACGGTGGCTCCGCTTTATGCGGCGCGGCTGGAGCAGAGTCTGCAGCCGCATTTTGCGCGGGTGTTGCGCTGCACTCTGCCCGATGGCGAGGAGTACAAGACCTGGGAGACGCTCAATCAGATCTTCACCGATCTGCTGCGTCACCAGTGCGATCGCAAGACCACGCTGTTCGCGCTGGGCGGCGGGGTGATCGGGGACATGACCGGGTTCGCCGCAGCCAGCTATATGCGCGGTGTGCCCTTCGTGCAGGTGCCCACCACGCTGCTGGCGCAGGTGGACTCCTCGGTGGGCGGAAAGACTGCGATCAACCATCTGCTGGGCAAGAACATGATCGGTGCGTTCTACCAGCCCCGGCTGGTGGTGGCCGATCTGGCCACCTTGCACACCTTGCCGCCGCGTGAACTGTCGGCGGGCCTGGCCGAAGTCATCAAGCACGCCGCGATTGCCGACGTCGATTTTCTCGACTGGCTGGACGCGCATATCGACGCGCTGATGGCGCGCGATGACGCCGCGATGGCAGAGGCCGTGGCGCGTTGCTGCCGGATCAAGGCGCATGTCGTTGCGCAGGACGAAACCGAGGCCGGGCTGCGCGCCATACTCAATTTCGGACACACCTTCGGCCACGCCATCGAGGCCGGCATGGGCTATGGCAACTGGCTGCATGGTGAGGCGGTGGGCGCCGGGATGGTGCTGGCCGCCGACCTGTCGGTGCGTCTGGGCCTGCTCGCGCCCGCCGATGCCGAGCGGCTGGCCCGGCTGATCGCCCGCGCGGGTCTGCCCGTGCGCGCGCCCGACCTGGGCGCCGAGCGCTGGGCCGAGTGGATGCAGGTGGACAAGAAGACCGAGGGCGGTGACGTGCGCTTCGTGTTGCTCGCCGGTCTGGGGCGGCCGGTCTTGCGGGCGGCCCCGATGGAGGAAGCCCAGGCCAGCATTGCCGCGCATCTGCTGCCTGATCTGCAGCCACACCAGGCCGCGGCGTCGGCATGACCGTGGCAGCCCACACGCTGCAGGCGCCTGATCTGGCGGCCTATGCCAGCAGCGACGCCACCTCGCGCGGGCGCGAACATGCCGAACCGCCCGCGTCCGACCGCACAGGCTATCAGCGCGATCGTGACCGCATCATCCACTGCACGGCTTTTCGCCGCCTGGAATACAAGACCCAGGTGTTTCTCAATCATGAGGGCGATCTCTTCCGTACCCGCCTGACCCACAGCCTGGAAGTGGCGCAGATTGCGAGGTCGATCGCTCGCGCGCTGCAGCTGAACGAAGACCTCACCGAAGCGCTGGCCCTGGCGCACGATCTGGGACACACCCCCTTCGGTCACGCCGGTCAGGATGCGCTGGGCGCGTGCATGCGGCAATACGCGCCGCAAGGTGGCGGCTTCGAGCACAACCTGCAATCGCTGCGCGTGGTCACCACACTGGAAGAGCGCTACGCCGCTTTCAACGGCCTGAACCTGAGCTTTGAAGCGCGCGAAGGCGTGCTCAAGCATTGCTCACGCCGCAACGCGCAGCACCTTGGCGAGATGGGGCTGCGCTTTCTGCAAGGCGGGCAGCCCAGTCTGGAGGCGCAGATCACCAACCTGGCCGATGCCATCGCCTACAACAATCACGACATCGACGACGGCCTGCGCGCCGGGCTGATCGACCTGGAGGAATTGCAGACAGTGCCCTTTTTCGCCGGGCATCTCGACGCCGTGCAGCGCGCCTACCCCGCGGTGCAGGGGCGCCGCCGCGTGGCCGAGACCATACGCCGCATGATCTCGTCGCTCATCGGCGATCTGGTGGACGAGACGACCCGGCGCGTCCGTCAGGCCGGCGTCGATTCGCCCGACGCCGTGCGCGCGGCGCCGCCGCTGGCCTCGTTCAGCGCGCCGGTGCAGCAGCAGTTGCAGCAACTCCAGCACGTGCTGCTGCACCGCCTCTATCGGCATCCCGACGTGCTGCGCAACACCACCAAGGCCCAGCGCCTGCTCACCGAACTGTTCGAGGCCTATCACGCCGATCCGCGTCTGCTGCCACGCGCCTATCAGCGCGACGACGCCGCGCGCCAGCCCCGGGCCATCGCCGACTATCTGGCCGGCATGACCGACCGCTTCGCCATCCGCGAGCACCAGCGGCTGTTTTCCATGCGCGACTGGCCGGTGTATTGACGAGCCGACGTGAGCGCGTCACCCAAGTCTCCCAAGTCTCTCAAGCCTGCCGGGTCGGGCGGCTCCCGCAGTGGAGCGCTGCAGCGCCTCGGTCTGCGCAATGACTGGGACATCGCGCTGCACCTGCCCCTGCGCTACGAGGACGAAACCCGGCTCACCGCGCTGGACGCGCTGCGCGACGGTGCGGTCGTCACCGCCGACGCCGTGGTGATCGACGCTCAGGCGCAGGGACGGGCGCCACGGCGGCAACTGCTGGTGCGTCTGCGCGATGCGGGTTCGGCGCAGGAAACCCTGACCCTGCGGCTGTTCCACTTCTATCCCAATCAGCTCAAGACCCTGCAGCCCGGGGTCCGGCTAAGGGTGCACGGCCAGGTCAGACAGGGCTTGTTCGGCTGGGAGATGGTGCATCCGAGCTGGAAGACCGTGGACGAGCACGCGCCTTTGCCGACCACGCTCACGCCGGTCTACCCCACCACGGCGGGTCTGCCGCAGAGCTATCTGCGCAAGGCCGTGACAGGCGCGCTCCAGCGCCT
>JAJTBQ010000231.1 GCA_021286835.1 Thiomonas sp. | reverse complement strand
CCTTGACCTCGGCTGCGGGATAGAGCAGCAGACGGCCGCCCGCGCTGAGGAGGGCGAGTCGGCCCGATGGGCTGTCGCCCCCGTCGATGCCCAGGACCAGGGGCCGTTGCGGGATATCGCCGTCTTCCAGCGTCATGAACGTCTTGCCCGCACGCTGGCGGCTCAAGGCATCGCCCAGCCGCGCGACAAAGCCGAAGCCCTGCGCCGTCCAGAGCAGCATGGCCGTGGAGCGGGCGGCCGCGAGGTAGTGCAGGGCCTGCGTGCCCGGTGCGAGTTCGATGAAGGTGGTGACAGGCTGGCCGTCGCCGCGTCCGCCGGGCAGATCGGCCACATCGAATGAATACACCCGGCCATCGCTGCCAAGCACGACGAGGGGATCGACGCTGCGGCATTCGAAGGTGGCGTAGAGCGTGTCGCCGGGTTTGAAGGCGAGGGTGTCGAGCATCAGGCCGTGGCCTTTCTGCGTGCGCAGCCAGCCTTTCTGCGACACGATGACCGTGACGGGTTCATCCACCACCTTGACCTCGGCCACGGCGCGCTGTTCGGCCTGGATGAGGGTGCGGCGGTCGTCGCCGAATTGCTTGGCGTCGGCCTCGATCTCGCTGATGATGCGCCGCGTCATGGCCCGGTCGTCGGCCAGCAGCTTCTGCAGATCGCCCTGCTCGGCGCGCTGGGCCGCGAGTTCCTTGTCGATGCGGATGGCCTCGAGGCGGGCGAGCTGGCGCAGCCGCATGTCGAGAATGTCGTCGGCCTGCAGCTCGGTGAGGTCGAAGCGCGCCATCAGCGCGGGCTTGGGATCGTCGCTGTTGCGGATGGTGTCGATCACCTCGTCGAGGTTGAGCAGCACCTGCTGCCGCCCTTGCAGGATGTGGATGCGGGCGTCCACCTGCTCCAGCCGGTGGCGGGAGCGGCGCTGCACGGTCTCGCGACGGTAGGCGACCCACTCGCGCAGCATGTCCATCAGCCCCTTCTGGCGGGGCTTGCCGTCGGCGCCGATCATCACCAGATTGATCGGCACGCTGGTCTCCAGGCTGGTACGGGCGAGCAGGGTGTTGACGAACTCGGCCACGTCGATGCGCGAGCTGCGCGGCTCGAACACCAGCCGCACGGCAGCCTCACGGCCCGACTCGTCGCGCACGGCGTCGAGCAGACCCAGCAGGCTGGTCTTCAGCGCGATCTGCTCGGGCGCGAGCGCCTTCTTGCCGGGGCGGATCTTGGGGTTGCTGAGCTCCTCGATTTCTTCGAGCACCTGCTGGGTGCTGGTGCCGTGCGGCAGTTCGTTGATGACCAGTTGCCATTGGCCTCGCGCGAGTTCTTCGATGGTCCAGCGGGCCCGCACCTTCAGACTGCCACGGCCGCTGGCATAGGCCGCGACGATGTCCTGCGGGCTGGAGATGAGCTGGCCCCCGGTGGCGAAGTCGGGCCCGGGCATCAGCGTCAGGGCTTCGGTGAGTTCGAGTCTGGGATTCTTGAGCAGGGCCACGCAGGCGCTGGCGACCTCGCGCAGATTGTGCGAAGGAATCTCGGTGGCCATGCCCACGGCGATGCCGCTGGCGCCATTGAGCAGCACGAAAGGCAGGCGCGCGGGCAGCAGCCGGGGCTCGGTGGTCGAGCCGTCATAGTTGGGAATGAAGTCGGCGGTGCCCGCGTCGATCTCGCTGAGCAGCAGCCGGGCGATGGGGGACAGTCGCGCCTCGGTGTAGCGCATCGCCGCGGCACCGTCGCCATCGCGCGAACCGAAGTTGCCCTGGCCGTCGATCAGCGGATAGCGCTGCGCGAAGTTTTGCGACAGCCGCACCAGGGCGTCGTAGGCGGCCTGGTCGCCGTGCGGGTGAAAGCGGCCGAGCACGTCGCCGACCACGCGGGCCGACTTGACCGGCTTGGCATCGAACGCCAGCCCCATGCGCCACATGGCGTAGAGGATGCGCCGCTGCACCGGCTTCAGGCCGTCGCAGACATCGGGCAGGGCGCGGCCCTTGACCACGGAGATGGCGTAGTCGAGATACGCGCTGCGGGCATAGTCGCCCAGCGCCAGCGTATCGGCGTCATCTTCGGGCCGGTTGTCGAATTCGAGGGTGGCTTGTTCAGTCATGGTTTAGATATCCACTTCGATCTGGTCGCCGTATTCCTCCATCAGCCCGCGGCGGGCCTGGGCTTCGCCCTTGCCCATGAGTTGATGGAATAACAGGTCAGCGTCATCGAGCCGCACGCGGTAGAGGCGGCGGGTATCGGGGTTCAGGGTGGTGTCCCAGAGCTGTTCGGCGCTCATCTCGCCCAGGCCCTTGAAGCGCGAGATCTGCCAGGCGCCGTCCTTCAGGCCGTCCTTGCGCAGCTTGTCCTGCGCGGCCTGCAGCTCGGCGTCGTCGAGCACGTAGATTTTCTGCGCGGGTTTCTTGCCGCGCGCGGGAGCGTCGAGGCGGTAGAGCGGGGGGCGGGCCACGCAGACATGACCGCGTTCGATGAGCTTGGGAAAGTGTCGGAAGAACAGGGTGAGCAGCAAGACCTGGATGTGCGAGCCGTCCACGTCGGCATCGCTCAGAATGCAGATCTTGCCGTAACGCAGGTTGCTTAGGTCCGGCGCGTCGTCCTTGCCGTGCGGATCGACGCCGATGGCCACGGCGATGTCGTGGATCTCGGTGTTGGCGAACAGCCGGTCGCGCTCCACCTCCCAGGAATTGAGCACCTTGCCACGCAGCGGCAGCACGGCCTGGAACTCCTTGTCGCGGCCCATCTTGGCCGAGCCTCCGGCGGAATCGCCTTCCACCAAAAAGAGTTCGGTGCGACCGACATCGCGGCTTTCACAGTCGGTCAGCTTGCCCGGCAGCACGGCCACGCCCGAGCCCTTTTTCTTCTCCACCTTCTGCGCCGCGCGCAGGCGGCTCTGCGCCTGGCGGATGACAAGCTCGGCGAGCTTGCGGCCCTGGTCCACCCGCTCGTGCAGCCAGAGTTCGAGCACGGGACGCACGGCCTGGCCGACCAGGCGCAGCGCATCGCGGCTGTTGAGCTTTTCCTTGATCTGGCCCTGGAACTGCGGATCGAGCACCCGCGCGGAGAGCACGAAGGACGCCCGCGCGAACACGTCTTCCGGCAGCAGCTTCACGCCCTTGGGCTGCAGGTTGTGCAGTTCGATGAAACCCTTCACGGCCTGGAACAGGCCCTCGCGCAAGCCGGCTTCGTGCGTGCCTCCGGCCGGCGTGGGAATGAGGTTGACGTAAGACTCGCGAAGCAGGGCGCCTTCTTCGGTGAAGGCCACGCACCAGGCCGCGCCTTCGCCTTCGGCGAAACTCTCCTGGTCGGACGCGCTGGCGTAGTGCTCGCCTTCGAACAGGTCGATGAAGGGTTCGGCGGGCAGGGTGCCGAGCAGATAGTCGCGCAACCCGCGGGCATATTCCCAGTGCGTGGCGTCGCCGGTTTTCTCCTGGATCAGATCGACCTTCACCCCGGGCAGCAGCACCGCTTTGCTGCGCAGCAGATGAGTGAGTTCGGCCAGCGGGAGATGGGGGCTGTCGAAGTACTTGGCATCGGGCCAGACCCGCACCCGGGTGCCGCTTTTCCGTTCGTCGCGAGCGGC
>JAJTBQ010000230.1 GCA_021286835.1 Thiomonas sp. | reverse complement strand
CCGCACGCCGGCTATCTGGCGGTGCGCGACGCGCTCAAGCGCTCGCTGCCCGGTCGTCTGGTCGGTGTCAGCCAGGACGCGCATGGACAACCGGCCTACCGCCTGGCGCTGCAGACCCGCGAGCAGCACATCCGCCGCGAAAAGGCCACCAGCAATATCTGCACCGCGCAGGTGCTGCCGGCCGTGCTGGCGAGCATGTATGCGGTCTATCACGGCCCCGAGGGACTGCGCCGCATTGCCCAGCGGGTGCACGCCTATGCCGTGCTGCTGGCGCGGGGCCTGGAGCAGGCCGGTCTGCCGGTGCTCAATGCCGAATTTTTCGACACCCTCACGGTGCATACGGGCGCGCGCACCGCAGACGTACATGCTGCCGCGCTGTCGCGGGGCATCAACTTCCGCCGCATTGGCGAACAGCATGTCGCGGTATCGCTGGACGAAACCGTGACCCGCGCCGATCTGGCCGACGTCCTGGCCTGCTTTGGCGTGGACGCGTCGCCGCTGCTTGCCGCAGCCGAAAAGGGCGTGGCGCCGCGCTGGCCGCAGCAGCTCGCCCGCACCGGCGAAATCCTCGGCCATCCGGTGTTCCGCCGCTATCACAGCGAAACCGAGATGCTGCGCTATCTGCGCCGCCTGGCCGACAAAGACATTGCGCTGGACCGCGCCATGATTCCGCTGGGCTCCTGCACCATGAAGCTCAACGCCACGAGCGAGATGGTGCCCATCACCTGGCCCGAGTTCGCGTCCATCCATCCCTTTGCGCCGGCCGATCAGACCCGAGGCTATGCCCAGCTCGCGCAGGAGCTCGAACAATGGTTGTGCGCGGCCACGGGCTACGACGCCATGTGCCTGCAGCCCAACGCCGGATCGCAGGGCGAGTACGCCGGACTGCTGGTCATTCGCGCCTATCACGCCAGCCGGGGTGAAGGACATCGCGATGTCTGCCTCATTCCGTCTTCCGCCCACGGCACCAACCCCGCCTCGGCCCAGATGGTGGGCATGCGGGTGGTCGTCACCGCCTGCGATGCGCAGGGCAACGTCGATCTGGCCGATCTGCGCGCCAAGGCCGAGCAGCACGCGGGCCAGCTCGCCGCCTGCATGATCACCTATCCGAGCACGCACGGCGTGTTCGAGACCGAAGTGCGCGCCATCTGCGACATCATCCATGAGCATGGCGGGCAGGTGTATGTCGACGGCGCCAATATGAACGCGCTGGTCGGCCTGGCCAGTCCGCCCGAGTTCGGCGCGGACGTGTCGCACCTGAATCTGCACAAGACCTTCTGCATTCCGCACGGCGGCGGCGGTCCGGGGGTGGGGCCGATCGGCGTGCGCGCCCATCTGGCGCCGTTCCTGCCGGTGCATCGCGCCAGCGGGCTGGATCGTCCCGACGCGGTCGGTGCGGTCAGCGCAGCGCCCTTGGGCAATGCCAGCGTGCTGCCGATTTCGTGGATGTATATGCGCATGATGGGCGCGGACGGCCTGACCCAGGCCAGCCGCGTGGCCATTCTGTCGGCCAACTACATCGCCGAGAAGCTCAAGGACCACTATCCGGTGCTCTACACCGGCGAGAACGGCCGCGTGGCGCACGAGTGCATTCTCGACCTGCGCCCGCTGAAGGACGCCACGGGCATCAGCAACGAGGACGTGGCCAAGCGCCTGATGGACTACGGCTTCCATGCGCCGACCATGAGCTTCCCGGTGCCCGGCACGCTGATGATCGAGCCGACCGAAAGCGAGTCGCTGGCGGAACTCGACCGCTTCATCGACGCCATGATCGCCATCCGTGCCGAGATTGCCCGGGTGGAAAACGGGGCATGGCCGCGCGAGGACAATCCGCTCAAGGCTGCCCCGCATACCGCAGCCAGCGTGCTCGGCGCGGATTGGGTGCATGCCCACAGCCGCGAGGAGGCCGCCTTTCCCACACCGGCGCTGAAGACCCATAAATACTGGCCGCCCGTGGGCCGGGTGGACAACGCCTGGGGCGACCGCAACCTGCAGTGCGCCTGCCTGCCCATCAGCGACTACGCCTAGAAACGCATCATGCACACCCCTGAAATCCGACAACATTTCGCCAGCGACAACTACGCCGGCATCTGCCCCGAAGCCCTGCACTGGCTGCTGCAGGCCAATGCCTCGGGGCATCAGCCCGCCTATGGCGACGACGGCTGGACGCATCGGGTCTCCGACCGGCTGCGCGAGCTGTTCCAGACCGACTGCGACGTCTACTTCGTGTTCAACGGCACCTCGGCCAATTCGCTGGCGCTGGCGTCCATGTGCCAGAGCTATCACTCGGTGATCTGCACTCCGGTGGCGCATATCGAAACCGACGAGTGCGGCTGCCCGGAGTTTTTCTCCGGCGGGTCGAAATTGCTGATCACCGAGGCCGAAAGCGCCCAGGCGCGTCGCGGCAAGCTCACGCCCGATGCCATCGATGCGCTGGTCACCAAGCGCAGCGACATCCACTTCCCCAAGCCCAAGGTCGTGTCCATCACCCAGGCCACCGAGCTCGGCACCGTCTACAGCGTCGAGGAGGTGCGCGCGATTGCGGCGATGGCCAAGCGCCACCATCTCAAGCTGCACATGGACGGGGCGCGATTCGCCAACGCCGTGGCCACGCTGGGCTGTCATCCGAGCGACATCACCTGGCGCGCCGGCGTGGACGTGCTGTGCTTCGGCGGCACCAAGAACGGCCTGCCCGTGGGCGAGGCCGTGGTGTTCTTCGACCGCGAGATGTCCGCCGATTTCGCCTGGCGGGTGAAGCAGGCCGGACAACTCGCCTCGAAGATGCGCTTCATTTCCGCGCCCTGGCTGGGCATGCTGGAAAACGACACTTGGCTGCGTCACGCCAGTCATGCCAACGCCATGGCGCAGCGCTTGTACGCGGCCATCCATGAAGTGCCCGGCGTGCGCGTGATGCATCCGCCCGAGGCCAACGCCGTGTTTGCCCATCTGCCTCGCGCCGTCATCGACGCCTTGCACGGCAAGGGCTGGCGCTTCTACGAATTCATCGCCGACGGCGGCTGCCGCCTGATGTGTGCCTGGGACACCACGCCGGAATCGGTGGATGCCTTCGCCGCCGACCTCGTCGCCGCCAGCGAGGCGCAGGCCTGAACTGATGTAAACGCCATGGCCGTCTCGGTGTTCGATCTGTTCAAGGTGGGCATCGGCCCCAGCAGCTCGCACACCGTGGGGCCGATGCGGGCCGCGCATCTGTTCGTCGAACACCTGCGGCATGCCGGCCTGCTCGATCGCGCTTCACGCCTGATCTGCGCGCTGCATGGCTCCCTCGGCGCCACCGGCAAGGGCCACGGCAGCGACACCGCGGTGATGCTCGGCCTCATGGGCGAGGCGCCCGACACGGTCGATGTCGACAGCGTGCCGCGCACGATCGCAGCTTTACGCTCGCAACACCGACTGGCACTGCCTGGCGGGCCTGTGCTCGATTTCGACCCCGCGCGCGACATCGTCTTCTACGCCTTGCAGCCTCTGCCGATGCATGCCAACGGCCTGCGTTTCACCGCCTTCGATGTGCAAGGCGCCGAGCTTGCGCAGCGGGTGTATTACTCGGTCGGCGGCGGCTTCGTGGTGAGCGAGCAACTCGCCGCCGA
>JAJTBQ010000229.1 GCA_021286835.1 Thiomonas sp. | reverse complement strand
CGGAGGGGATATGAACAACGGAATGTGGCGTTACCGACACGCGGCCGCGCTGGGCTTGGTGGCCTTGCTGGCGGGGTGTGGTGGGGGAGGGGGCGGGGCATCGACCGCTGCGACATGCACGGCCGACTGCCTTTCTGGCAATGTGACTGATGGGTCGGGCAACGGTGTGTCGGGCGTCTACGTGACGGCGACCAATCCTTCTACCGGTCAGACCTGCTCCACGTCCGTCGGCACCACCTCCAGTGCCGGAAGCTACTCTCTTTCGGCGAGCAATTGCGGTGGGTCGACGGTCATTGTCAGCGCACCTTCTGGCGGTGGTACCGTCGTGAACACCTGCACGGTGGGCCAGACATGCAATATCAATCCGGGAACCACCACCTCGGTCGCAGCTTATGCCGGAACCTGGACGGCAAATTACATTTCTTCGACTGCGGGTGGCGACTCGGGTAGCTGCAGTGTCGTGGTCAAGCAAGATGGCACCATCGACGCAACGGCTAACAACTGCAAGTCGACACAGTCCGGTGATTTCACGCTGAGTGGAGCAGTGAATGCGCAAGGCGTTTTCCAAGGAAAGACCACATTGAAGGCGACCTATGTCGGCACATTCAACGCGACGAATCATTCTGCAGTGGGCACTTGGACGAACACTTCTGGCGGCGGCGGAACCTGGGCTGCGACGCTACCCTGAGCTTTCGTGACCGCGCAATCAAACAGGCCGCCTCGTGCGGCCTGTTTCCATTCTGCCGCTGGCTTTTACACTGACCGGCATGTCTTCTTCTCTCGCCCATCCTCCCGGCCAGGCCTATGTGGTGGGCGGCGCGGTGCGTGATGCCTTGTTGGGGCGGCCGCATGGCGACCGCGACTGGGTGGTGGTGGGGGCGACGCCGCAGCAGATGCTTGACGCGGGGTTCGTGCCGGTGGGGCGCGACTTTCCGGTGTTTCTGCATCCGCTCACCCACGAGGAGTACGCCCTGGCGCGCACCGAGCGCAAGACGGCGCCGGGCTATCGGGGCTTTGTCGTGCACGCGGCGCCCGAGGTCACGCTGGAGGAGGACCTGCTGCGCCGCGATCTGACGATCAATGCCATGGCGCGGTCTGCCGAGGGGGCGCTCATCGACCCTTACGGCGGCCAGCGCGATCTGCAGGCAAGGGTGTTGCGGCATGTGTCGTCCGCGTTTGCGGAAGATCCGGTGCGCATTCTGCGGCTGGCGCGGTTCGCGGCGCGGTTCGGCGATTTTTCGGTCGCGCCTGAAACCCTGGACCTGATGCGCCACATGGTGCGTGCGGGCGAGGTGGATGCGCTGGTGCCCGAGCGGGTCTGGCAGGAGCTGGCGCGCGGTCTGATGGAGCCGCAGCCGCAGCGCCTGTTCGCCGTGCTGCGCGAATGCGGCGCGCTGGCGCGGCTGCTGCCGGAAGTGGACCGTCTGTGGGGCGTGCCGCAGCGGGCCGACTACCACCCCGAGATCGACACCGGCGTGCACGTCATGATGGTGCTGCAGGCGGCCGTCGCACTCGATGCGCCGCTGGCCGTGCGCTGGGCCTGCCTGATGCACGATCTGGGCAAGGGCACGACGCCCGCAGACGTGTTGCCGCGCCACATCGGTCACGAACAGCGCAGCGTGGCGCTGGCGGCCGCGGTGGCGCGAAGGCTGCGAGTGCCGACCGACTGCGCCGAACTGGCCGCCGTGGTGGCCGCCGAGCACGGCAATATTCACCGCTGCCTGGGCTTCGGTGCCGAGGCCACGCTGCGCCTGCTGCAGCGCTGCGACGCGCTGCGCCGCCCCGAGCGGTTCGCCCAGGCGCTGCAGGCTTGCGAAGCCGATCACCGCGGTCGTGGCGGCGATTTTCCGCAGCAGCCCTATCCCCAGCGTGCGCGGCTGCTGGCGGCGCTGGCCGCGGCGCAGCGTGTGGACGCGGGAGCGATCGCGCAGCGGGTCACGCAGTCCGGCGGCAAGCCCGCTGCCATCGCGCAGGCGTTGCAGTTTGCCCGAGAGCAGGCGCTGGACAGCGTGCTGGCGCAAGAAGAGGAAGGCTGATGCGTGCGCGGCATCGACTCGGCGCACTGCTGTTCTGCGTCGCCCTAGGGGGCGTGTTGGGGGCAGATGCAGCCCAGGCGGCGCCCACGAACCGGCTTGCCGCCTCGCACGATCCCTACCTGCTGGAACATGCCCACGATCCGGTGGACTGGTATCCGTGGGGAACGCAGGCCCTGGAGAAGGCGCGGCGCGAGAACAAGCCCATCTACCTCTCCATCGGCTACTCCGCCTGCTACTGGTGCCACGTGGCGCAGCGCGAGCTGTACCGCGACCCGCAAATCGCCGCGCTGATGAACCGCTGGTTCGTCAACGTGCTGGTCGACCGCGAACAGCGGCCCGACATCGACCACGTCTACATGCTGGCGCGGCAGATCATGACGCGCGACAGCGGCTGGCCGAACAACGTCTTTCTCACCCCCGATCTGCAGCCCTTCTACATCGGCAGCTACTTCCCGCCCAAGGCCACGGCGCAGCAGGAGGGCTTTCCCACCCTGCTCGCCACGCTGCACAAGAACTGGACCGAGCATCCCGCCGAGGTCAAGCGCATCGCCGCGCAGATCGCGCAGACCATGCAGACGGCTGCGGCGGCGGCCGACGCCTCGGTGCCGATCGATGGCACCGGCTGGACCCAGACCGCGCAGGCCGAGGCCCTGCAGCGCTTCGACGCCCTCGACGGTGGTTTCGCCCCGGCCACCACCGCCGCGCGATTTCCGCAGCCGCCGCTGCTGGCCTGGCTGTTGACCCGCGGCGCCGCAGGCCACCCGAAGGACACGCAGGCCGCCGTGTTCACCCTGCAGGCCATGTCGCAGGGCGGGCTGATGGATCAGCTCGGCGGCGGTTTTCGCCGCTACGCCGTCGATCCCGGCTGGTCGGTGCCGCATTTCGAGATGATGCTGGCCGACAACGCCCAGCTGCTCTCGGTCTATGCGCGGGCCTACGCCCAGACCCAACGGCCCGATCTGCGCTGGACCGCGCAGCGAACCGCCGACTTTCTGCTGCGCGATCTGCGCCTGCCCCAGGGCGTGTTCGCCACGTCCATCGCCGCCGAAACCGGCGGGGTGGAGGGCTCCACCGATCTGTGGACCAAGGCCCAGATCGACGCCGTGCTCGGCAAGGCGCAGACCGCGTCGTGGTTCGCGCTTTACGACCTGACGCCGCTGCATGCCGGCGCGCAAGAAGGCGTGCTGCGTCAGCGGCGCGACGTGGCCGAGCGCCTGCTGCGCGAAGGGCAGTTGGCCGCGCGCCTGCAACAACTGGCGCCGCAGCGCCTCGCCCTGCTCGCCGCGCGCGACCGGCGGCCGCAGCCGCGGCGCGACGACAAGATCGTCATCGCCGACAACGCGCTGGCCATTCGTGCGCTCGCCCAGGCCGGCATGACGCTGGACGACCCGGCTCTCGTCACCGCCGCGGTGCGCGCGGCCGACTGGACCTGGCAGCACGCCTGGAACCCGAGACAGCGTCTGCTGGTGCATCAATGGGTTGGCCGCCACCCAGGCCGTCCGGGCTTTCTGGACGATTACGCCGAACTCGCGCGGGCCTATCTCACCCTGGCCAGTGTGCAGCACGATGCGCG
>JAJTBQ010000228.1 GCA_021286835.1 Thiomonas sp. | reverse complement strand
CTCAGACGATGCGCACCTGCAGCGGCGCCAGGCCGTCGATCGCGCCGTGCAGCACTTGGCCGCGGGCGATGGCGCCGACGCCATCGGGCGTGCCGGTGAAGATCAGGTCGCCGGGCTTCAAGGTGAACAGGGTCGAGAGCCGGGCAATGGTTTCATCCACCGACCAGATCATCTGTTCCAGGCGTCCCTGCTGGCGCACGGTGCCATCGATCGACAGTGCAATGGCGCCGGTCATGGGCGGTGCGTCGATCTGGCGCGGGGTGATCGGGCCGACGGGCGCCGACTGATCGAAGGCCTTGCCGATTTCCCACGGGCGGCCCTGCGCCTTCATCTGTCCCTGCAGATCGCGCCGGGTCAGGTCGAGGCCGACGGCGTAGCCGTAGATATGCGCGGCGGCCTGGTCCACCGGGATGTCGCGTCCGGCCTTGCCCAGGGCGACGACGAGTTCGATTTCGTGGTGCAGATCCTCAGTGGCGCTCGGGTAGGCGACATCGCCCGTCTGTCCTGCGGGGACGGCGATCACCGCATCGGCGTCGCCGGGTTTGCAGAAGAAGAAGGGCGGCTCGCGGTTCGGATCGGAACCCATCTCACGGGCGTGGGCGGCGTAGTTGCGTCCGACGCAATACACGCGGCGGACCGGATAGGTCTGTGCGCTGCCCACGACGGGCAGCAGGGCGGGGGAGTGGGGCGGAAAGACAGTCTGCATGGCAAGAGCTGGCAAGAAAAGAATGAGCTCAGTGTAGGCAGCGCAGGCGATGCGGTGCGGGCTTTTCGAGCGGGGCTCACGCCCTGTTACAGCTGCGTGCAAAGCGTTTCAGCAAAGCGCTTGATTCAGGTCAGTACGGGGGGCTAGGATTTGGGTAACGATAAACATTCTTATTTAGATCCGTATTCGATCCTACGTAGAATGGCGCTCAAGCCAGTCTGCCCACCTCCAGCCATCCGCCTCTGCCATGTCCATCCTCTCTGAGATCATTTCCCTGGCGCAACTCACGCCGGGTCAATGCGCCGAAGTCGTCGAAGTCGACGGCGGGCGTGCCATGACCCAGCGCATGCTCATGCTCGGCATCCGGCGCGGCACCGGGCTGTGCGTGGTGCAGGGGCCGAGCAAGCGCGGCGTGGTCGTGCGCGTCGGCGGTGCGCGCATCGCGCTGGGGCGCGGCGTGACCGAGCAGATTCGCGTGCAGCCTGGGGCGGTAACCAAGGGAGAAGCAGCATGAGCGCGCAGGGCCGCTCCCAAGCGCTCATCCCGCAGCGCAGCAGCGCGGAGGGTCGTCCTGTGAGCACGCAGGGCCGCTCCCAAGCGCTCATCCCGCAGCGCGCAGCGCGGAGGGCGATCCCATGAGCGCCTGCCACGATAGCGGCTGCGCGCCCGAAGTTCAGCAGACGCAGCGCGGGCGTCAGGTCGTGGCGCTGGCGGGCAATCCCAACTGCGGCAAGACCACCATCTTCAATCTGCTCACGGGCGCACATCAGCATGTGGGCAACTGGCCCGGTGTGACGGTGGAGCGCCGGGTGGGTTCGGTCGGCGTGTCGGGCCGCAAGCTGTCCGTGGTCGATCTGCCCGGCGTCTACAGCCTGCTCGGCGGCGGCGGCGTGGATCAGCGCGTCGCCAGGGAGTATCTGCTGGGCGACGAGGTGGATCTGGTGGTCAACATCGTCGATGCCTCCAACCTGGAACGACATCTGGCGCTGACCGCCGAGTTGCTCGAAGTCGGCAAGCCCATGGTGCTGGCGCTGAACATGGTGGACGAGGCTCAGGCCCTGGGGCTGGAGCCGCAGGTTCAGGCTTTGTCGGAGCAACTGGGCATTCCCGTGGTGGCGCTGGTCGCCCGCAAGGGGCGTGGTCGCAAGGAATTGCTCCACACCATGGACCGCGCCTTGAACGACGGTGTGGCAGCGCGGGCTCCCGGCTACGGCGCGGCGGTAACGCAGGCGCTGGAGACCGTTGCGGCTGCGCTGCCGGAGACGCTGGCCGGCACGGCCGCGCGGCGGTTCGAGGCGCTGCGGCTCCTGCAGGATCTGGCCGAACCGCCGACTCAGGCGTTGCAGGCCGTGGTGCGGCGCGAGCAAGCGGCGGTGGAAGCGGCCGAGGGCGAGGCCGCGGTGGACTGCATTGCCGCGGCGCGCTTTGGCTGGGCGCACGAGGTGGCGTCCGCGGCGTTGCAGCGCCGTGGTCAGCCCGGCCTGCGTCAGCGCGTCACCGAGGTGCTCGACCGCGTGGTGCTCAACGAATGGCTGGGCGTGCCGATTTTTCTGTTCGTGCTCTACCTCGTGTTCGTGGTGAGTTTCTCGGGCGGCAATATCTTTCTCGACTTTTTCGATCAGGCGTCCTCGGCCTTGCTGATCGGCGGCGTCGGTCATGTGCTGCTGCAGCTCGGTCTGCCGGACTGGGTGGTGCAGGTGGCGGCGGGAGGGGTTGGAGGCGGTCTCAATCTGGTCATCGCCTTCATTCCGCCGATCGGCCTGACCTTCCTCTTTCTCGCCTTGCTCGACGATTCTGGCTATATGGCGCGCGCCGCCTATGCGATGGACCGATTCATGCGGCGCATGGGCCTGCCGGGCAATGCCCTCGTGCCCATGGTCATCGGCTTCGGCTGCAATGTGCCGGCCATCATGGGTTCGCGCATCATCGAAGACCCGCGCGGGCGGGCGCTGACCGTGCTGATGCAGCCCTTCATGTCCTGTTCGGCGCGGCTCACCATCTACATGGCCTTCGCCGTGGTGTTCTTCCGCGAAAGCGGGGGGCAGGTGGTGTTCCTGCTCTACGTGCTCGGCATCGTGGTGGCCCTGCTGACGGCGTGGATGCTGGGGCGCACGGCCATGAAGGGCGAACCCATGCCCTTTGTCATGGAACTGCCGCCCTACCGCCTGCCCAGCGTGCGCAGCGTGGTGCTGCAGAGCTGGCAGCGGCTGAAGGTCTTCATGTTCCGCGTGGGCAAGGTGATCGCCGCCATCGGCCTGGTGCTGTTCATTCTTCCGGGCATCGGCTGGACCAGCCAGGGGCTGAAGACCACGGACATCGACCACTCCCTGCTGGCGCAGGGCAGCCAGGCGCTCACGCCGCTGTTTGCGCCCATGGGCATCACCCGCGACAACTGGCCGGCGGTGTCCGGCCTGGTCGCGGGCGCCGCGGCCAAGGAGGTGGTGATCGGCACGCTCAACGGCATCTACCAGCGCCAGCAGGCGGCCGACGCGATGCAGACCTATCGCCACCCGGATGTCCTGAACAAGCTGGGCGCGGCACTGATGACCATTCCCGACAACGCCAAAACCTTCATCAGCACGCTGACCGACCCACTGGGCCTGCACGACCTGAGCTCCACCAAGGACGCGGAGGCGGCGTCGGGGGCGACCAACGAAACCCTGGCGGGACTGGCCGCCGCGTTCACGCCGCTTTCCGCTTTCGCCTACCTGGTCTTCGTGCTGCTTTATGTGCCCTGCGCCAGCACCATGGGCGCGCTGCGCCGCGAAGTGGGCTGGGGGTGGATGGTGTTCTCCATCGCTTACGGCATCGGGCTGGCCTGGGCGGCGGCCACGGTGATCTACCAGGCGGGCACGTTCGCGCAGCACCCGGCCAGCTCGGCCGGCTGGATCGGCGGATGCCTGCTGGCGTTCGCCCT
>JAJTBQ010000227.1 GCA_021286835.1 Thiomonas sp. | reverse complement strand
TCAGGCCGCTGGCGTTGCCGCACCGCATGGAACATTTCATCGAACGTCCGCTCACACGCCTGGCCCGCCGGGTGATGGCGGCCTGAGCGCTTGTGAACCTTTCCGCCATGCCCGAAACATTCACAAGCTCTGAGTCCGCAGTCGTCACTCAGCGCCCTGGCTCGGCAAGGCGCTTGCCCAGCCGGGCGGGCAACCTCAGACCATCCTGATCGGCCCGGCGCAGAATCGCGTCGAGCACCCGCGGCACCTCGAACACCGCACGGTTGGAGTACGTCGCAACCCTGGCGCGACAGGCCGGCAGATCGGCCAAAAACGCGGGCAGCTCCGCCCCGATGGCACGGAAGCTGGGCAGCACCAGACCAAAGCCGTTGTCTC
Source organism: Thiomonas sp. (assembly GCA_021286835.1). GTDB lineage: Bacteria > Pseudomonadota > Gammaproteobacteria > Burkholderiales > Burkholderiaceae_C > Thiomonas. The sequence continues at coordinate 3,259 of JAJTBQ010000227.1, read as the reverse complement.
GCACCCAATCGGTGTTGTAGCGTTCCTGAGGCATGGTCCACGCATTGCGGGTGACGATCACCGGTAGTCCCAGGTGCAGAGCCTCGCTCAGAGATCCGGGGCCGGGTTTGCCGATGAAAAAATCACCCAGCCGCATCACCTCGGCCACCGCAGGAGTGAAGCCCATCACCGCCCTCGGCGCGGTGGCGGGCAGGGCGCGCAGCCTGGCCGCCAATCGGGCATTGTGGCCGCACATCAAGAGAAGCTGCACATCGGGCAGGCGCTCCGCAAGCGTCATCATGCTGCGCGAACCGTGGCCGCCGAACATCACCACCCCGACCGGGCGCCTGGGATCGAAACCCAGGGCACGCAGTCGGTGATCGCGGTCGAAGCCGACCGGCGTCTGATAGAAGTCGGGGCGGATGATCATGCCCGACGTCGCGTGCACCTTGTCCGCTTCGCAGCCCGCCTCCAAGGCCTGCCGCACCGCGCGTGGCGAGCCGCAGATGAAGTGTTGATCCTGCCCCGGCTCCATCCAGAAATGGGGCGGGAAATCGGCCAGATCGGTCAGCAGCGTCACATAGGGCACGCCGGGCAGTGTCGCCGTCAGGCTGTCGTAGAGCGCCCTGTTGAAGTTGGGGATGAGCGACACCACCAGATCCGGCTCGGTGCGCAGCCAGTGCAGCTTGAGGATCTTGAGCAGGCTGGGATGCAGCAGGCGCAGCGCCCCCTGCAGCAGCTTGAGTTCGTGGCGCAAGCCGAGGGTGAGGCCGCGCGCCAGCCGGGCGTTGTAATAGTCTTCGGGCGAAAAGGTGTATTTGCGCAGCGTGCCCTGGGGATCGAGCACCTCGGTCAGGTTGACCAGCCGCACCTGCCAGGGCAGGCCTGCCCGCGCGATGCCCTGCTGCAGCGCCAAGGCCGAAGCCCGATGGCCGCCACCGGCGTTGAAATAAATCAGATCGACTGTTCGGGTCTGCATGGGCTTGTGCATGGCACCCTAAGTTACACCGCGAATATGACCATTCTGTCCGTGTCATGCGATCGCGAAAGGCGGAAATTTTGTAAATTTCACAGGCGCCGGATTGAGAAAATGCGCAAATTCAGGTTCCATGGCGCGTGACGACAGTAACAAATCCGCTCGTCACCCCGAAAACCGACTTGGAGTTCCCATGAAATTCAAACTTGCCCTGATCGCCGCAGCCGTGCTTTCGCTCGCCGCCTGCCAGAAGGCTCAAGAGGCTGCCAGCAGCGCGGCCAGCGCCGCCCAGTCTGCCGCCAGTTCCGCCGTCGCGGCGGGCGCCAGTGCGGCGGGTGCCGCCGCCAGCGCCGCGCATGGTGCGGCCACCAGTGCCGCCAGCGCGGCCGGTGGTGCCATGGATCATGCTGCCAGTGCCGCTCAGGGTGCCGCGAGCGCGGCGGGACACGCCGTCGACAAGGCCGCCAGCGCAGCCAAGGAAGCCGCGACGTCGGCCGTGCATTCGGGTGCGGCTGCCGTCTCCGACGCCGCAAACAAGGTCAAGGAAGCCACCACCAAGCCCTGACCGCCGCCTCGGTTCACCCCTGGCGAAACGGCGAGCTTCGGCTCGCCGTTCTGCATTGGGGCCGGCTCACGCCAGATCGGCCTCGGGGTTGTCGAGGCTGAACACTTCGGCGTTGTCGTCGTAGGCGTAGATCTCGGCGTAGCGGCCCCAATCGATGGCGGTGTCGAGAACGCGACGCGCCTCGTCGTCGCTGAGGTGATCTTCGAGTTCGGTGAGGAAGCGCGAATCGGGCGCGCGGTGGTTGTAGCGCTCGTCGAGCACGGTGCGGATGCGCGCCACCAGCGGCACATGCTCGATGAGATGGCGGGCGAACAGCTCCTTGCGTTCCTGCAGCGTGCCATCGACGAACTGCCGCCCCGCGGGCAGCAGCATGATGTCGCCCTCTTCGGCCTGGGCCAGGCCCAGCAGCTCGGCGCCTTCGATGAGCGGAAAAAGCTCGTCCACCGAGAAGTGCATGTCCTCGGCGAGTTCGGGCAGGCTGATGCGGGTGTTGGCGCTACTCTTTTCGAGCGCATCGAGTTCTTCGAGCAGCCCGGCCAGGGCGTTGACCGACAGGGCCGGCAGGCGCAGGCCGATGCCGGGCACCTGCTTGCGCACCGCATCGCGTCCGGTCGGGCGGGCGGTCATGGCGCCGTAGATGCCTTCGACCAGATCGCGGAACTGCGGCGATTCGCGGTCGCGCGGGTGGGGCAGATCGATGCGCATCTCGCTGATCACTCGCCCCGGGTTCGACCCCAGAATGACGATGCGGTCGGCCATGAGCACGGCCTCCTCGATGTTGTGCGACACCAGCAGGATGCCCCGCGTGGGAATCTTGCGCTCCGCCCACAGATCGAGCAGATCGGTGCGCAGGGTCTCGGCGGTGAGCACGTCGAGCGCGGAGAAGGGTTCGTCCATCAACAGCACATCGGGGTTGATCACCAGGGCGCGGGCGAACCCCACGCGCTGGCGCATGCCGCCCGAAAGCTCGCGCGGGTAGGCGGATTCGAAGCCGTCCAGGCCGATGAGGTCGATGGCCGCCAGCGCGCGGGCACGACGCTCGGCCGGCGGCACCTTGAGCGCCTCCAGCCCCAGCTCGACGTTCTGCAGCACCGTCAGCCACGGGAACAGCGCAAAGCTCTGGAACACCATCGCCAGGCCCGGCACCGGACCGTCGATCGGTTCGCCCCGGTGCAGCGCCGTGCCGCTGGTCGCGGGCACCAGCCCGGCCAGGGTGCGCAACAAGGTGGATTTGCCCGAGCCTGAACGCCCCAGCAGCACGAGAATCTCGCCGTCGCGCAGTTCGAGATCGACGCCGTCGAGGATGATCAACTCGCCGCCCTCGGGCGTGCGATACGACTTGCGCACGCCGGCCAGATGAAAGATCGGGGCATGGCCCGCGGCGTCCTGCGCGCCGGGAGTCGGCTGAGAAGTCACGGCGTTCATGGATGCAAAGTCCTCGCAAAAACCAGGAGATCCGGTGTTTAGTCCAGCCGCACGCGCGTGGCGGCGATCTTGTAGAGACGGTGCCAGACCAGACGGTTGATGGCAATCACATACAGCGCCATCACCCCCACGCCCAGACCGACCTTCAAGGTCTGGCCCTGCTGGGTGGCCTCGGTAATGTAGGCCCCAAGCCCGGTGGCGACCAGGGTGTGACTGCCCCAGCTCACCACTTCGGCCACGATGCTGGCGTTCCAGGCCCCGCCGGAGGCGGTCAGCGCGCCGGTCACGAATCCCGGAAACACGGCGGGCAGATA
>JAJTBQ010000226.1 GCA_021286835.1 Thiomonas sp. | reverse complement strand
CAAAAACACAGGTATAAAAGAACCATGAAACCCGGCAGGCGCCCTACAGTCAGTACCTTTGCTCAATAGCGAACTGCCCGGGGCAGATCTCTAACATCGATGCATTTGATGAAGATTGACTCGCCCTCAAGCATCTACACCGGCGTTGCGACGAAAGGCGACCCAGCTTTGCTCAGGGTCGCATCGCAACATCTCGCCTTTACTGCATCACCGCCGCAATAGCCTTCGCGACGTAATCCACGTTGTGCAGATTGATCGCCGCCACGCAGATGCGGCCGGTGGACACACCGTACACCCCGAATTCGGTGCGCAGGCGCTCCATCTGGGCGGCTGAAAGCCCGGAATAGCTGAACATGCCTTTCTGGCGGGTGATGTAGGACAGATCGCCCTTCACGCCGGCGGCGGCGAGTTTGTCCACCAGGGTGCTGCGCATGGCGCGGATGCGGTCGCGCATGCCGGCGAGTTCCTGCTCCCACTGCGCGCGCAGTTCGGGCGACGACAGCACGGTGGCGACGATCTGCGCGCCGTGGGTGGGCGGGTTGGAGTAGTTGCTGCGGATGACGCGCTTGATCTGCGACAGCACACGGCCGGCCTCGTCCTTGCTGGCGCACACCACGCTCAGGGCGCCGACGCGTTCGCCATAGAGCGAGAAGCTCTTGGAGAAAGAGGTGGCGACGAAAAAGTCGAGTCCGGCGGCGAGAAATTGCTGGATGACCGCGCCGTCTTCGGCGATGCCTTCGCCAAAGCCCTGATAGGCCATGTCGAGGAAGGGCACGAGGTTGCGCGCCTTGAGGGTGGCGATCACCTGGTCCCACTGTGCCGGGCTGATGTCGTAGCCGGTGGGGTTGTGGCAGCAGGCGTGCAGCACGACGATGGTGCCCGCGGCGGCGGCGTTCAGCGCGGCCAGCATGGCGTCGAAATTCACGCCCTGTTGGGCGGCGTCATAGTAAGGATAGGTGCCGACGCTGAAGCCCGCGGCCTCGAACAGCGCGCGGTGGTTTTCCCAGCTCGGGTCGGAGATCAGCACCTTCGCGTCGGGGTTGATGCGCTTGAGAAAGTCGGCACCGACCTTCAGCCCGCCGGTGCCGCCCAGGCCTTGCACCGTGGCGATGCGGCCGGAGGTCACGGCCTCGTGATCGGCGCCGAACACCAGACCCTGCACCGCCTTGTCGTAGGCGGCGATGCCGTCGATGGGCAGATAGCCGCGCGGCTTGGGCGCCTGCATGAGCTGGGCCTCGCCCGTCTTCACGCAGGCCAGCAGCGGCAGCTTGCCGTCGGCGTCGGTATAGACGCCGATGCCCAGGTTGACCTTGTTGGGGTTGGGGTCAGCAGCAAATTGTTCGTTCAGGCCGAGGATGGGATCGCGCGGGGCCATTTCCACGCGGGAAAAAAGCGACTGGGTCATGGGAGGGGCAGTTGAGTGACGGAAAAACCAGGCTTGCGGGACAATAGACGCTGCAAAGCGGGCCGATTTTACGCCCGGGCTGACGCGCCGGCCGCCGCGCTGTGGCGCAGGCTGACGGCTCTTCCTCTGACGGTCTTCCCCATTCCACCCTCCGCCCATGTCCGCTCCGAAACCCGTTGCCACGCTTGACCCGGACAAGTTCGTCAGCTTTCCCGACTCGCCGTTCCGTCTGTACCAGCCCTATCCGCCGGCGGGCGACCAGCCCACGGCCATCGCCCAGCTTGCCGAAGGCGTGGGCGACGGGCTGAGCTACCAGACCCTGCTGGGCGTGACCGGCTCGGGCAAGACCTACACCATGGCGAATCTCATCGCCCGCATGGGGCGCCCGGCCATTGTGTTTGCGCCCAACAAGACGCTGGCCGCACAGCTCTACAGCGAGTTCCGCGAGTTCTTTCCGAAAAACGCGGTCGAGTATTTCGTCAGCTATTACGACTATTACCAGCCCGAGGCCTATGTGCCGCAACGCGACCTGTTCATCGAGAAGGACAGCGCGATCAACGAGCACATCGAGCAGATGCGGCTGTCGGCCACCAAGAGCCTGCTGGAGCGGCGCGACGTGGTGATCGTGGCCACCGTCAGCGCCATTTACGGCATCGGCAACCCGGCGGACTATCACGCCATGATTCTGACCGTGCGCACTGGCGACCGCATGGGCCAGCGCGACGTGATCGCGCAACTGGTGCGCATGCAGTACCAGCGCAACGAGGTGGATTTCACCCGCGGCACCTTCCGCGTGCGCGGCGACCGCATCGACATCTTTCCGGCCGAGCACGCCGAGCTGGCGGTGCGCATCGAGCTGTTCGACGATGAGATCGAGTCGCTGAGCCTGTTCGATCCGCTCACGGGCGTGGTGCGGCAGAAGATTCCGCGTTTCACCATCTATCCCAGCTCGCACTACGTCACGCCGCGCGAGAAGGTGCTCGAAGCCGCGGAGGGCATCAAGCAGGAGCTGCGCGAGCGGGTGAAGGAACTCACCGGCATGGGCAAACTGGTCGAAGCGCAGCGGCTGGAACAGCGCACCCGCTTCGATCTGGAAATGCTCACCGAAATCGGCCATTGCAAGGGCATCGAGAACTACTCGCGCCATCTCTCGGGCGCCGCGCCGGGCGAACCGCCGCCCACGCTGGTGGACTATCTGCCGCCAGACGCCATCATGTTCCTCGACGAAAGCCATGTGCTCATCGGGCAGTTCAACGGCATGTACAACGGCGACCGCGCGCGCAAGCAGACCCTGGTGGAGTACGGCTTTCGGCTGCCCTCGGCGCTGGACAACCGGCCGCTCAAGTTCGCCGAGTTCGAGCGCAAGATGCGGCAGGCGATCTTCGTCTCGGCGACGCCCGCGGACTACGAGGAGCAGCACGCCGACCAAGTGGTGGAGCAGGTGGTGCGGCCCACGGGACTGGTCGATCCGCTCATCGAAGTGCGGCCGGCCACCAGCCAGGTGGACGACGTGCTGGGCGAGATTCGCCTGCGGGTGGACAAGGGCGAGCGCGTGCTCATCACCACCCTGACCAAGCGCATGGCCGAGCAACTCACCGACTACCTCGACGAGAACGGGGTGAAGGTGCGCTATCTGCACTCCGACATCGACACCGTGGAGCGCGTGGAAATTCTGCGCGACCTGCGGCTGGGAACCTTCGACGTGCTGGTGGGCATCAACCTGCTGCGCGAGGGGCTGGACATTCCCGAGGTGTCGCTGGTGGCCATTCTGGATGCGGACAAGGAGGGCTTTCTGCGCTCCACCCGCTCGCTGATCCAGACCATCGGCCGGGCCGCGCGCAATGTGAACGGCATGGCCATTCTGTACGGCGACCGCGTCACCGATTCGATGCGCCGCGCCATCGACGAAACCGAGCGCCGCCGCGCCAAGCAGACCGCCTTCAACGCCGAGCATGGCATCACGCCCACCGCGCTGAACAAGTCGGTGCGCGACCTGATCGACGGCGTGGTGCAGACCCCGGGCAAGGGCTTGCGCGCGGGCAGCGTGGAGCGTGAAATCGCGGAACTGCAGATCGACAACGCGCAGGACGTGGCGCGCGAGATCAAGCGCCTGGAAAAGCGCATGATCGAGCACGCGCGCAATCTCGAATTCGAACAGGCCGCGCGGGTGCGCGACCAGCTCGGTCTGCTGCGGCAGCGGGTGTTCGGCGGCGGCGACGACCACGACACCGA
>JAJTBQ010000225.1 GCA_021286835.1 Thiomonas sp. | reverse complement strand
CGCGCATCACCAATGGGGTGGTTCTTGCGGCATATGAGCGCGTTAAGCTGCCTGGCGATTTCCACGAGCGGGCCTTGCGCGAGTTGCGCATAGGCCATGTGAATGGGCTGGCGCGGATTCTGGAAGACGTGCGCCACAGGCACCCCGAACTGGCTGCGGACTGCGAACGTTTGGGTCGGCTGCTGGGGCGCTTCGACCTGTCCGGTCTTGGAAGAGCCTTAGCAGAGGCGGAACATGAGTGAGGACATGGCGAGCGAACGGCTGGTGGTGCTGGTCGTGGACGATGCGCCCAGCAGCCTAGCTTTGTTGTGCCGCATGCTCGAAGACGCGGGATACACCGTGCTCGTGGCCAGTGACGGTGAGATGGCGCTTGAGCGACTTCGCCTGGTGGTGCCAGATGCAATCCTGCTGGATGCGATGATGCCCGGTATGTCGGGTTTCGACACCTGTCGATTGATCAAGGCGGACCCCGGCCTAACGCATATTCCCGTCATTTTCATGACCGGCCTGTCCGACACCGACTCAGTGCTCCAGGGATTCGACAGCGGCGGAGTGGACTATGTGGTCAAGCCTGTGCGCGCACCCGAGGTGCTGGCGCGACTTCATACCCACACGCGCAACGCTCGCATAGCGCGGCTTGCGCGCGACGCGGTAGACATCGCCACTCTGGGGGTTGTGCTGGTGGATACACAGGGGCGGATCGCTTGGCGCTCCCCCAAGGCCATCGCCTGGCTGCAGGATCTGTCGCCACACGGCCAGATCGACAGGCTTCCGCCGTCGCTGACGCCGGTGCTTACAGCACAATCCAGCCCAGATGGGTATTTCCTGCGCGGCGTTGGCGAGCAGGCTTATATCGTCAAGAATCTGGGGCGCACTGGCGTGGGCGAAACCATGTTGCTGGTTGAGCGGCAGACGGCTGCGAGTGGCGCCTCGTCCCGGCTGGCGCATGCCGCGCTCACGCCACGTGAAGCAGAGGTGCTCTCCTGGCTCTCCAAAGGCAAGACTAACCGGGACATAGGCGACATCCTTGGGTTGAGCCACCGCACGGTGAACAAACACCTAGAACATATTTTCAGAAAGCTTGGGGTAGAAACCCGGTCCGCCGCTGCTGCGCTGGCCAGCGCAGGTCTGGATTCCGGTGTCAAGCTATGACAGCGTGCTGAGTTGATTTTGTTATCGATCCGCTCATTTAATTTTCATCGCGTGCTGGGGCACTGTGGCCCTGCCGAATGCCCTCATGTGCTTCGTCTCGTGTGGCGAGCAACTCAAGATTTCCTGCCGCTGATACTGTGCTGCAGCCTTGAACAAATGCCACTTCGTCCGCTGGTGCGGGCTTGGTCACCGCCTGTCTCAGATCGGCGGTGGCCATCTCATCGTGGTTGGGTTCGCCAGCATGGTGAAGTTGCTGATGAAAGCAGTATCGCCTATAGTTTCCGTGGGAAGCGGAGATCACGATGAAGCATGTGCAGCAGCAGGATCGACCCAAGATTGACCCCGGTTTGGTGTTGGCGAAAGCAACCCTGCGGGCTGCGGGAATGCTGGGTTTGACAGGGCGCCAACTCGCCGATGTCATCGGCAGCAGCGAGTCGACGATTTCGCGCATGGCAAGCGGCGTTCGCACTCTGGCGCCGCAATCCAAGCCGGGCCAGATGGCCGCTCTCGTCATTCGGGCCTATCGTTCGCTCGACGCCTTGGTCGGAAACGATGAAACCCGACGCCTGCGCTGGATGACCAGCTACAACGCGGCGCTGAACGCCATTCCGCAAGAGGCGATGCGCACGCCAGAGGGCTTGGTGCGCATCGTGACCTACCTTGACGGGGCCCGCGCGCTGGCATGAGACGGGCTTGGGAGACGGCATGGCTGCACCATGCGAAGCCGGCGCAACGCGATCTCTGGCGCGGGGTCGAAGCACAGCATCAGGTCGCCACCATGCGTCTGGTCGACACCGTGGACGAGCAGCTTGCCCTCGAAGAGATTATTGAAGCCAGCAAGCCGCCCATCCCGATGGGAGCGCGCGGAGCGCACTATTTGATCTTCACCCCATTTCGATACTCGTCGCCATGGCCGAGCCGATTTCGAAGGGCGGACGCACCCGGCCTGTGGTACGGAGCCGACGACGCCCAGATTGTGTGCGCGGAGATGGCCTATTGGCGCTGGCGCTTCCTGCAAGACAGTGACGGGCTGCGCGGTGACCAGGTGATCACGGAACACACCCTGTTCAAGGCCAGCTTTGCCGGTACCGAACTCGATCTGACCGCGGCACCATGGGACGCCCTTCGATCGTCGTGGCGCGACCCGGAGGACTACAGCGCCTGCCACGCTTTGGCCGACGCGGTGCGTGGGGCAACCCCTGTGATCGACGCGATTCGCTATGAGTCCGCGCGGCGCGAGAACGGGATGTGCGCGGCGGTGTTTCATGCTGGTGCCTTGACGATCCGAGAGCTAAACGCCCAGCAGACTTGGATCTGCAAGACTACTGCGAAAACGGTTTTTTTCACGAGCAAGGCGAATGGCGGGTCGATGGCCTTCGATTTTTGATCGATCGCGGCCTCCCATTCAAGAACGCCATGGCGAGCGTCAGCAATACACAGCATCGAAGTCGCTGACGCGGCACCGTGCGAAGTAGCTCTGGCCGGGGAGGCCGCCTCAGCCTTTGTTTCAAGTATTCAAGCGGCGCTTGCTGTTGAAACGCGTGTAGCGACCGATGGCGATAATCCAAAAATTCCCTTATGGGTCAATGGATTGCATTGTGTCATAGGATTTTTGCACGTCAGATGAGAAAGTCCGGAGGACTTTCTCATCCAAGCAGCCTAGGCTGTTGATCTTTCAGGGGCGCGCTTTTCAGGTCAGATGAGAACCTACACCGTCGGCGCGCTTGACGACATCCTGAAAAAGATCGCCGTCGAGATCACCGAGAAGCTGCGTGCCAGCACCACGGGGGACTGGCAGGTGTGGGAAGGCGTGCGTGCGCGTCTGCGCATTCTGGTGCGCCGCACCCTGCAGAAGTGGAAGTATCCACCCGACCAGCAGCCGGTCGCGGTGGAACTGGTGCTACAGCAGGCCGAGAAGTTCGCGAGCGACTGGATCGCTTGAGGAGCACGGTTTGCTCGTCTTGATCGCGACAGCAGCATCACTTCCTTGTTTCTTTTCCCGAGCAAAAACGCGGCTTACGGCGGATCACCGGGGCCGTATGGCTTCGAGCGAAGCCACCCAGCCGACGATGCCGCCTTGTGCCACGATCATGTCGAGCGTGGCCTGCTTGAACGCGGGGAAGTAGCTGGCGGTGGCTTCTTCGACCAGCAGGCCGTCGAAGCCGCGGTCGTTGGCCTCGCGCAGGGTGGTCTGCACGCAGACTTCGGTGGTCACGCCGCCGAAGATCAGTTTGCGGATGCCGCGCTCAGTCAGCACCTGCGACAACGGCGTGTTGTAGAACGCGCCCTTGCCGGGCTTGTCGATTTCGACTTCGCCTGCAATGGGCCGCAAGGCATCGACGATGGCGTTGCCCGGTTCGCCCCGCACCAGGATGCGCCCCATCGGTCCGGCATCGCCGATGCGCAGGCTCGGCGTGCCGCGGCAGCGTTTGGCGGGTGGGCAGTCCGACAGGTCGGGCGCGTGCGACTCGCGGGTATGCACGACCAGCAG
>JAJTBQ010000224.1 GCA_021286835.1 Thiomonas sp. | reverse complement strand
CCGCGCTGGTTCTGCCTCTGGCTGCGCAGCGCCGCGCGCGTGCTCGCGGTGGAGCCCGACCATGCCGCGCTCAAGCGCCTGGGCGTGAATGTCGGCATGGCGGGCCCGCACGCTCCGGGAGGCGACGCGGCGATCGAAGTGCGCGGCTTCGTCTCGCCGCTGAACGTGCCCGAAGACCCCGTGACCGGCAGCCTCAACGCCAGCCTGGCGCAATGGCTGATCGGCCAGGGCATCCTGCCCGCGCAGTATGTCGCCGCTCAGGGCGCGAAGCTGGGACGCGCCGGACGCGTGCACATTCAGCGCGATCCGGCCGGGCAGGTCTGGGTCGGCGGCGAGGTGCGATCACTCATCGCTGGCACCCTGGCCCTCTGAAAAAACAAACCCGCCGACGGCGGGTTTGTGCACGGGTGCAAGACTGTCAGAGCTCTTCGCGGAACGCGTCGTGGCAGGACTTGCAGGTCTTGGCGGTTTCTCCGAACACCACCTTGATCTCGTCGAGCTTGCCGGTCTTCGCGGCCGCCACCAGCTTGGGCGTGAGTTGCTGCAGCTTGTCGGCATCGGCCTTGAACTTGTCCATCTCTTTCCAGATTTCAGGCTTGGCATGCGAGTCGGGCAGATCGGTGCCCGGACCGAAGGCCTGCCAGGGCAGATGCGACATGAACGCCACGACTTCGGCGTTCTGCAACGCGGCCTTGGCGTCGAACGGCGCCTTGCCCTGCACCATGGCGCCGATGCGGCCGAAACTCGCCGCCATCACGGTGAACGCCGACTGACGGTACTTCACCGCATCTTGCGGCTTGGCGAACTGCGCGTGCGCCGGCACGCTGGCGAAAAGACCACAGGCAAACACGGCGGCAAAGATTCTTCTGGGATGCAATGAGGCTGGGTTCATGAAACAGACTCCTGGCTGAGTGGAACGAAAGACGGGACGATGCCAATCGGCCGAATCAGTGTAAGCAAAAGTGACCTCATCTGCCGCCGCGGCCCAAGAACCAGCCTCGCCGGCGATGTCACAAAACCGGGCCCCAAGCGCAAAAAAAAGCGCAGTGCACGTCGGAAGCGCCTGCGCTCGGCTTAATATGCGCCTGTTTGAGTTTGATCCAACTGCACGGTAGCGCCGATCGGGGCGCAGTCATGCCCATCCGGCAGGTTCGGATCGGCTCAATCATTCCGCGGGCCGGACCCTCCAGCCCGCCATCCATGACAACGGTGAATCTGCACGGCGCGCAGCAACCCCTCGGGCCAGCTGTCGCGCCAGTGGATAACAAGCTCAACTTCTCGGAGTGCAATCAATATGGCCACTGCAAAACCCGCGGCAAAAAAAGCGACCGCCGCCAAAACCACCCGTCAACCCAGCGCGGCATTCATGAAACCGCTCACCCCCTCGGCCCATCTGGCTGCCGTCGTGGGCACCACCCCGCTGCCGCGCACCGAGGTGGTCAAGAAGCTGTGGGAATACATCAAGAAGCACAATCTGCAGGACGCCGCGAACAAGCGCATGATCAACGCCGACGCCAAGCTCAAGCCCATCTTCGGCAAGGATCAGGTCAGCATGTTCGAGATGACCAAGCTGGTTGGCGCCCACCTGAAGTAAGGCCTGACCGCAAGGAGGAAGGCTTTGCCTGCCTCCTATGCCCTCCCGTTGAACCAAGCCCGGCGAAGCCGGGCTTTTTGATGCCCTTGCCTCTCATGAATGCTTTGCGATCACGCGCCCGGACCCTGGGGCTGATGCTCACCCTGGCGCTCCTCGTCCTGAGCGGCGCCTTGCCCGCGCAGGCGCGAACCGCCTTGCCGCCTGCCGACGCCGCGACCAGCGCCGTCTCCAGCGGCTTTTCACCTTCCGGCGGCGCCCTCGCGCTGGTGCTGCGCGCCATTGCGCAGGCGCACTCACGCATCCAGATGGCGGCCTATCTGTTCACCTCGTCCGACGTTGCACGGGCCCTGGTGCAGGCGAAAAAGCGCGGCGTGGACGTGCAGGTGCTGGTGGACTGGAAAGGCAACTTCAAGGAGGAAGCCCGCTACGCGCAACACGCCCTGGGCATCTTGTTGAATGCGGGCATCGCGGTGCGCTCGATCGACGTCTATCCGATCTTCCACGACAAATACATGGTGATCGACGGCCGCACCGTGCAGACCGGCAGCTTCAACTACACCTACTCGGCAGCGCATCGCAACGCCGAGAATGTGCTGGTGGTCTGGAACGCCCCCGACCTGGCCGCCCACTACCAGTCCGACTGGCAGCGCAACTGGGCTCTGGGTCGGCCGGTGCAGTTGCCTTATTGATGCCGCGGCTTCACCCCCAAGGCGGCGCTGAATGACCGGAATTGCCGTGCTGTCGGCAGGGTGGCGCGCGACATGGACGATGCGGCCTAAAATTCGCGGCCTGCAGCATCCCCGAATGTCCTTTGTAGGTTCCCCATGAAATCCCTGCCCAAATCACTCCTCGTCGTCATCGTTCTGGCCGTCCTGGCTGTGGGCGGCTATCTGGGCTGGTCGGCGATGGACCAGAAACCCGCGGCGCCGAATGCCAGCTTCAGCCTGCTCGACGGCAAGACCGTCGATCTCTCGTCGTACCGCGGCAAGGTGGTGCTGGTGAATTTCTGGGCGACGAGCTGCACCACCTGCGTGGGCGAAATGCCCGATATGGTCAAGACCTACGACGCGCTCAATCCCAAGGGCTTCGACCTCGTGGCCGTGGCGATGAGCTACGACAATCCGAGTTTTGTGCGCCATTTCGCGCAACAGCGCCAGCTTCCCTTCACCGTGGCCTACGACGCCAGCGGGCAGGCGGCCAAGGCCTTCAAGGATGTGCGCCTGACGCCGACCAGCTTCCTCATCGACAAATCGGGCCATATCGTCAAGCAGTATGTCGGCAGCCCGAACTTTGCCGAACTCCACCAGCTCATCGACCGCCTGCTGGCCCAGCAGGCCTGAGGCTCAGCCATTCGGCTGCATGGTCGCCCGCTGGGTGAAGTGCAGCTTGAGATAGTCCAGCCACAGGCGCAGCCGCAAGGGCTGATGCTTGCGCTGGGTGAACACCGCGAAGATGCCATTGGGCGGCGCGGCGAAGTCTTCGAGAATGGCGACGAGCTTGCCGTCCTGCAGACTCATCCCGACTTCCCATAACGATCGCCAGGCGATGCCCCGGCCTTCGAGACACCATTGGTGCAGCACGGCGCCATCGGTGCAGTCCATACGCCCGGTCACCCGCACATGCATGGTCTCGCCGTCGGCCTGGAACATCCAGCCGCGCGGCTGGCTGCTCACCGACGAATACGCCAGACACTGGTGACGCGCAAGATCGGCGGGCGTCGCCGGGGTGCCGTGTCGCTGCAGATAGCTCGGCGCCGCCACGCAGACTCGGCGATTGTCCGCAAGGCGCAGGCTGACCAGCGAGGAATCGGCCAGATCGCCCACGCGCACCGCGCAGTCGTAGCCCTCGTTGACCAGATCGACCAGACGATCGGTCAGGTCGAGCGACAGACTCACCTCGGGATGTTGATCGAGAAAGCCGGGAATCAGCGGCGCGATGTGGCGACGGCCGAAACCCGCAGGCGCGGTGATGCGCAGATGGCCGCTGGCCTTGACCCCACCCGCGCTCACGCTGGCCTCGGCGTTCTGCAGTTCGGCCAGCAGGCGCTGGCAGTCTTCGAGAAAGGCGCTGCCCTCGTCGGTCAGGCTGATGCGCCG
>JAJTBQ010000223.1 GCA_021286835.1 Thiomonas sp. | reverse complement strand
TGCAGGCCACCTGGAACGCCGCACTGCACACCCTGCTGCACGAGTACCTGCCTTTCGTCATCCTGCTCACCGCGCTCTACACCGTCAGCGGCGGCATTGCGGTGCGTGGCAATCTGCACGGCAGTCCGGGGCAGAACACGCTGCTGCTGGCCATCGGCACGGTGCTCGCCAGCATCATGGGCACCACCGGAGCGGCCATGCTCATGGTGCGCCCCGTCATCCGCGCCAACGATGCCCGCCGACACAATGCCCATGTGCTGGTGTTCTTCATCTTCCTGGTGGCCAATGCCGGCGGTGCGCTCACCCCGCTGGGCGATCCGCCCTTGTTCCTCGGCTTCCTCAAGGGCGTGGATTTCTTCTGGACGCTCAAGCACCTGCTGGCGCCCATGGCCTTGCTCTGCGTGTTGCTGCTCGGCATCTTCTACGTCCTGGATCGGTGGTTCTGGAGCCAGGAGACGGAACGCAAGCGCACCGATCCCACGCCCGACAGCCCACTGGGCATTCTCGGGGCGTGGAACGTGTTGTGGCTGATCGTCATCGTCGCCGCGGTGCTGCACAGCGGCATCTGGAAGCCCGGGCTCACCGTGCGGGTTCTGGGCCAGGGCCTGGACCTGCAGAACCTCACGCGGGATGCGGTGCTCGTCCTCGTCGCCCTGCTGTCGCTGGCGACCACGCCGCGGCAGGCGCGCCATGAGAATGCGTTCACCTGGGGGCCGATGATCGAGGTGGGCAAGCTGTTTCTGGGCATCTTCCTCACCATCATCCCGGTCATCGCCATTCTGCGGGCGGGCAGCGGCGGGGCGCTGGCCGGGCTGGTGAAGCTGACGTCGGACGCGCAGGGCCAGCCCATCGCGGCCGCGTACTTCTGGCTCACCGGGGCGCTGTCGTCCTTCCTCGACAACGCGCCGACCTATCTGGTGTTCTTCAATCTCGCGGGGGGCGATGCGGCGCAGCTCATGGCGCATGCCACCACGCTGATGGCCATTTCGGCGGGTGCGGTGTTCATGGGCGCGGTCACCTACATCGGCAATGCGCCCAATTTCATGGTCAAAGCCATCGCCGAGCATCGCGGTGTGCGCATGCCTTCCTTCTTCGGCTACATGGGCTGGTCGTTCGCCATTCTCATGCCTTGTTTTCTCATCCTGACCTGGGTGTTTTTCCGATGAGCCCTTACTCGCAGGGCGTGCAGGACGGCCCGCTGCGCGTGCTGGTGGCGCGAGCCGTGTTTCCCGACATCATCGAGCAGCTGCGCGACGTGGCCGAGGTGGAGGCCACGCCCGACGACGCCATTTCGACTCCCGAGACGCTGCGTCGGCGTCTGGCCGACAAGCACGGCGCCTTCATCACCGGCAGCGAGCGCATCGATGCCGCCTTGCTCGATGCCTGCCCGCAGCTCAAGGTCGTGAGCACCATGACCGTCGGCGTCGATCACATCGACCTGGCCGCCTGCGCCGAGCGTGGCGTGACCGTCACCCACGCGCCCGACGTGCTCACCGAGACCACCGCCGATTTCGGCTTCGCCCTGCTGCTGGCCGCGGCCCGCCAGGTCGGCGACGCCGAGCGCTATCTGCGCGCGGGACACTGGACCCAGTGGAGCGTCGATCTGTTCGCGGGTGCCGATGTCTTCGGCGCCACCCTGGGCATCGTGGGCATGGGGCGCATCGGCCAGGCCATCGCGCGCCGCGCCGCGCTGGGCTTCAACATGCGGGTGCTCTATCACAACCGCAGACGGCTGGTCCCGTCCATCGAGGAGGCTTTGCACGCCAGCTATCGCGATCTCCCCGATCTGCTGCGCGAGAGCCGCCATGTGCTGCTGGCCTTGCCCTACAGTCCGGCGGCCTATCACTTGATCGGCGCGGCCGAGCTGGCGCAGATGCAGCCCGGCGCCACCCTGGTCAACGTGGCGCGAGGCGGCGTGATCGACGAAGCCGCCCTGGCGCAGGCGCTGCACAGCGGCCATCTCGGCGCGGCCGGGCTCGACGTCTTCGAGGGCGAGCCCGCGGTCAACCCCGCGCTGCTGAGCGCGCCGCGCGTCGTGCTGACGCCGCATATCGCCAGCAGCAGTCTTCCCACCCGGCGGGCCATGGCCCAGCTTGCGGTGGACAATCTTCTCGCGGTCTTGCAGGGCAGGCCGCCCATCACCCCCGTTTCGGGCTGAACGCTTATGTCGATGGATGGACTGTTGCTGTTACTCATGGCGCTGCTGCTGCTCGTGATGCTCGTTTTGGGCTGGGCGCTGCTGGCGCGGCTGCGCGGCCTGGCCGAGCTTCGCCGCGAGATCGGCGCCGAAGTGGCGCCGCAACTCGAGCGCCTGGAGCGCGAACTGCGCGGCGCGGTGCAGGCCAGCGGCCAAGGCCTGCGCACCGAGCAGGCCGGGCAACTCGCGCAGTTCCAGCAGATGCTGCTCAACCAGCAGGGCGAGAGCACGCGCACGCAGAACGCCCAGCTCGACGCCGTTGCGCTGCAGCTCCAGAGCCTGCAGAAGGCGGTGGGCGACACCCTGGTGCAGCAGGTCGGCCACCTCACCCAAACCAACACCCAGAGCCTGCAGACGCTGCAGACCCAGCTCGTCGAGCGCCTCGAAGCCCTGCGCCGCACCACCGACCAGCGCCTGATCGAGGCGCGCCAGAGCGGTGAACAGGGCCAGACCGCCATGCGAGAGTCCCTTGAGTCGCGGCTCACCGAACTGCGTCAGTCGACCGACAAGAATCTGGCCGAGATGCGCGGCACGGTCGAGCTGCGTCTGCGCGAGCTGCAGGCCGACAACGAGAAAAAACTCGAACAGATGCGCGCCACCGTGGACGAGAAGCTGCACGCCACGCTGGAGCAGCGGCTGGGCGAGAGCTTCAAGCAGGTGGCCGAACGGCTGGAGCTGGTGCACCGCGGCCTGGGCGAGATGCAGACCCTGGCGCAGGGCGTGGGCGATCTGCAGCGGGTGTTCACCAATGTGAAATCGCGCGGCATCTTCGGCGAAATCCAGCTCGCCGGCCTCATCGAACAGGTGTTCACGCCCGAGCAGTACGGCGTGAACGTGGAAACCGTCCCCGGCAGCAACGCCCGGGTGGAATACGCCATCCGCTTGCCGGGCAAGGGCGAAGGCCCGGTCTGGCTGCCGATCGACGCCAAGTTCCCCCGCGAAGACTATGAGCGCCTGCTCGACGCGCAGGAGCGCGCCGACAAGGCCGATGCGGAAACCGCCTCCAAGGCGCTGGAGGTGCGTCTGCGCGACGAAGCGCGCACCATTCAGTCCAAGTACATTGCCGCGCCGCACACCAGTGACTTCGGCATTCTGTTTCTGCCCACCGAAGGGCTTTACGCCGAGGCGCTGCGCCGGCCGGGGCTGGTCGAAGCGCTGCAACGCGAACACCGCGTGATGCTCGCTGGGCCGACCACCCTGCTGGCCCTGCTCAACAGCCTGCACATGGGTTTCCGCACCCTGGCGCTGGAGCAGCGTTCCACCGAAGTGTGGAAGGTGCTCGGCGCCGTGAAAACCGAGTTCACCAAATTCGGCGACGTGCTCGCCAAGACTCGCAAAAAGCTCGACGAAGCCAGCAACACCATCGGCAGCGCCGAGGTGCGTACCCGCGCCATGGCCCGTCAGCTCAAGACCGTCGAGGCCTTGCCGGTCGATCAGACGCAAACCCTGCTGGGTTTGACCGAAGTCGACCCCGGCGAGGCCGAAGACCCGCTATAAATCCTTCATCGCCGCCCGCCC
>JAJTBQ010000222.1 GCA_021286835.1 Thiomonas sp. | reverse complement strand
GGCAAATCCACGTTGTCGACGCAGGTGGCCGGATACTTCGCCCGGCAGGGAAAGGCGGTCATGCTCGGCGACTCCGACCGTCAGGAGTCGGCCCGCTTGTGGCTGTCGCTGCGCGATCCGTCCTTGCCGCGCATCGACACCTGGGAGATGAGTCATGACTACATCGCCAAACCGCCCAAGGGAACGACGCACGCGGTGATCGATACCTCGGCCGGGCTGCATGGCTGGCGCTTGAATGATGTGATGAGGCAGGCCGACAAGGTGCTGGTGCCGCTGTCGGCCTCGATTTTCGACATCTACGCCACGCAGGAGTTTGTGCAGAAACTGCGCGATGCGCACGAAAAGCACGGCTTCGATCTGGCGCTGGTTGGCGTGCGCATCGACCCGCGCACCCATGCGGCCGAGCAGTTGCAGGCGTTCGTGGCGCAGAGCGGCCTGCCGATGCTGACCAGCCTGCGTCAGACCACGCTGTATCCGCAGATGGCCGCGCATGGTCTGACCCTGTGGGATCTGCCCGAGAGTCAGGCGGCCAAGGATCTGGAGCAGTGGCAGCCGATCATCGACTGGCTGCAGTGAAGCCAAAAAAAACAAGGCACATCCCGGAATGACTCCGCAGGATGTGCCCAAGCTGCAAGGAAACGGGGCGGCAGGCGTGGTGATTGTTGTGGCCTGCCTCGTCGAAGGGGTAAGTAAAGAGGAAGTTTCGCGTGTCAGACCGCGCGTTCGGGCTGCGCCACGAGGCCGAGCGCCGGACGGTTCACGCGGAACAGGCGCGGGCCGACATGTTCGAGCAGCTTGTCGCGCTCGAACTGGGCGATGACGCGGCTGGCCGTCTCAAGGGCCACGCCCAGCATGGCGCCGAGGTCGCTGCGCTTGGGCAGGGTGATGGTGTCGTTGAGTTCCGGATCGGCCAGCTTGAGCAGCAGGCGCGCCATGCGCGCGGGAATGGCCCCCGAACCCAGCAGCAGCGCCCACTCGTCGGTATCGCGCAGGGCGCGATGCCAGCGTTCGAGAAATTCCTGGCGCAGATTCGGCACTTGTTCCTCCATCTTGCGGATCACGTCCACCGGGATGCGGCATACCCGAACCGCACCAATGGCCGAGGCGTGGTGCATATAGGGCTCGTGAATGAAGCACTCCAGGCCGATGAGGTCGCCGCGGCGGGCCACGCGGGTGATGCGGCGGGTGCCGTCGGGCAGCACGCGTTCGAGCTTCACATAGCCGGTCTTGATGGTGTAGAGCCACTCACCGCGCTGCCCTTCGCTGAAAAGCTGCTGGCCCGAGCCGTATTGCATGTCGTCGATGACCTGATGGAAGTTGTCGAAATCTTCCATGCGCAGCGCGCCGAACAGCGCAATGCGGCGCACGCCGCAGTTGCGGCAATCCGACGCGCCGCGCCAGGCGTTGACCACTTCGGTATGCGCCATGCGGCTGGCGGCCGGTTCCTTGGTGCGCGCAAGCGTTTTGCGCAGATTGGCCAGAGGAATGGCTGTGGTGGACGGCGGGCTGGCGAAGGTGGTTTCCATGGCGTGCTCTCATTGACGTGGCGCAATATTAGCGAATGCTGATATAGGCTTGTCAATATAGGGAATTCACGGTGAGAACTAGGGAAAACCCTTGTTTTTGCCGGCCTTCCTTGCGTCCAATCGATTTTTGCAGCGCACAAAACGCTGAAAAACTGTCGCGGTTGTGACACATGAGCACGGCATGCCTGCCATCACCGGCCGATCTGTACGGCGCGCACGGCCAGACCGGGCTTGCACCTACACTTGCCACTCCGACCGATCACAGCATGAAGAAAGGCGATCCGAGCATGATGGATGTGCAGACCCTGGCCGCGCGCGATGTGCGGCGCGCCCTGGAAGAAGATGTGGGAGCGGGCGATCTCACGGCAGGCCTGATCGCGCCGGACGCCGTGGCCCAGGCCACGGTGCGCAGCCGCGAAGCGGCCCGCCTCTGCGGTGCGCCTTGGGCCAATGCGTGCCTGCGCGCGCTCGACCCTGGCGCTCATGTGGAGTGGCTGACGCCGGAAGGCGGTGCCTTGCAGGCCGATCAGGTCTTCCTGCAATTGCGCGGCAATGCCCGTGCGCTGCTCACCGCCGAACGCACGATGCTCAACTTTCTGCAACTGCTCAGCGCCGTGGCCACGCGCACGGCCGACTATGTGGCTGCGGTGCGCGGCACGCGGGCGCAGATCGTCGATACCCGCAAGACGCTGCCCGGGCTGCGCCTGGCGCAGAAGTACGCCGTGCGCGTGGGCGGCGGCATGAATCACCGTCTGGGCCTGTTCGACGCCGTGCTGATCAAGGAAAACCACATCGCCGCCGCGGGCGGTGTGGCGGCCGCTCTGGAGCAGGCCAGGCGGGTCGCGGCGCAGGCCCAGTTCATCCAGATCGAGGTGGAGACCCTCGATCAACTCGATGAAGCCCTGACGGCGCGGGCGAGCATGATCCTGCTGGACAATATGTCGCTCGATCAGTTGCGCGAGGCCGTGCGCCTTAACGCCGGGCGCGCCGTGCTCGAAGTCTCGGGCGGGGTCGATCTGCAGACCGTTCGCGCTATTGCAGAAACCGGCATCGACCGCATCTCGGTGGGCAAGCTCACCAAGGATGTGCAGGCCGTCGATCTGTCGATGCGCTTCACGCCGATCTGATTCACCCGCTTCGCCCAAAAGGAAGCCCGCATGTCCGCCACCTTTGCCGTCACGTTCGAAAGCCCCGTCACCGGCACGTCCCAGGCCTGGGCGCGCGTTCCCATGGAGCCCGATCCGGCCGAACGCGAAGCCCTCATGAGCCGTTGCGCTGAGCTGCTGCGCGCGCACGATGCGGCGCTGGTGGCGCACTACTACACCCATCCCGACCTGCAGGATCTGGCGCAGGCCACCGGCGGGCTGGTGGCCGATTCCTTGGAGATGGCGCGCTTCGGCGCCCGGCATCCGGCGTCCACCCTGGTGGTGGCGGGCGTGCGCTTCATGGGCGAGACGGCGAAGATGCTGTCGATGGACAAGCGCGTGCTCATGCCCGATCTCGACGCCAATTGCTCGCTCGATCTGGGCTGCCCCGCGCCGCAGTTCAGCGCCTTCTGCGATGCTCATCCCGACCGCACCGTGGTGGTCTATGCCAATACCAGCGCGGCGGTGAAGGCGCGCGCCGACTGGGTGGTGACCTCGAGCTGCGCGCTCGACATCGTGGCCCACCTGCATGCGCGGGGCGAAAAAATCCTCTGGGCGCCCGACCGCCATCTGGGCGGCTACATCCAACAGCAGACCGGGGCCGACATGCTGCTGTGGCAGGGCTCGTGCATCGTTCACGACGAATTCAAGGCGCTCGAACTCGAGATGCTCAAGGCCGAGCATCCCAAGGCCCGCGTGCTGGTCCATCCCGAAAGTCCGGCGCAAGTGGTGGCGCTGGCGGACGTGGTGGGATCGACCTCGCAGATTCTCCGCGCCGCGCGCGAGCTCGACGCGCCCGAGTTCATCGTCGCCACCGATGCCGGCATGTTCCACGCGCTGCAGCAGCAGAACCCGGGCAAGACCTTCATCGCCGCGCCCACGGCAGGCAACGCCGCCACCTGCAAGAGCTGCGCGCATTGTCCGTGGATGGCGATGAACAGCCTCGCCGGCCTAGCCCGGGTGCTGGAGACGGGGGCCAACGCCATCGAACTCGATGCTGCGCTGGCGGCGCGCGCGCGCCTGCCGGTGCAGCGCATGCTCGATTTCAC
>JAJTBQ010000221.1 GCA_021286835.1 Thiomonas sp. | reverse complement strand
AAGGCGCTTCGCGCACCGGATGTTTGAGCAGCTTGCGCTGCAGGGTGCGGCGGTGCATCTGCAGCGCGCGGGCGGTGGCGGAGATATTGCCGTCATGCTCGGCCAGCACCTTCTGGATGTGCTCCCACTCCAGCCGCTCGACCGGCAGCGGCTGGGCGGCCACGGCCCGATCGGCCTCGGGCGCATCTTGCTCCAGGGCGGCGAGGATGTCGCTGACCGTCGCCGGCTTGGGCAGATAGTTGGTCGCGCCCAGCTTGATGGCGTCGACCGCGGTGGCGATGCTGGCGTAGCCGGTGAGCAGCAGGATGCGCAACTCGGGATAGGCCTTGCGCAGCGGCGCGATCAGGGTCAGGCCGCTGTCGCCCGGCAGGCGAAGGTCGAGCACCGCCGCGTCGAAGGCGGCCGCGCCGATGAGCGCCCGGGCGGCCGGCGCCGAATCGGCATGCCAGACCGCGATGCCGCGGCGTTCCATCGAGTTGCGCGTGGCCGCAGCCAGGGCCGCATCGTCTTCGACCAACAAAAGGTTCATGGGCTTGTCGTTCAAGTGAGAGTTTGCGCACGCGGCCATTGGAGGGTGGCGCTCAGTCCGCCGCCATCGCGCCGCGACACGGTAAGCGTGCCGCCGAGGCGCTCGATGCCGGCGCGGGCCAGCGCCAGCCCCAGGCCGCGCGTCTCGCCTTTGGTGCTGACGAAATCGTAGCCCGCGCGCGCCAGGCGGTCGTCGGGCAGTCCGGGGCCGCGATCGAGCACGCTGACGCGCAGAAAAGCGGCATCCCATTCGGCATCGACGGCCACGGCGTCGGGGCTGGCGTCGGCAGCGTTGTTGAGCAGGCTCACCAGCGCGGCGTTCAGCCCCGCGTCCACGCGCAGCAGCGGAGGCGCCCCCGCCGTGCGCAACGCCAGATCCGCCTGCGATTGCGGGCGCATGAGGTGCCAGTGCTCCAGCGTCTGCTCCAGCCAGTGCGCCAGCGTCTCGGTCTGGCCGCTGCGGCTGCGTGCGGCGCCTGCGGCCGCGGTGATGTGACCGAGCACCGTGCGGATCTGCGCCACCTGTGCCTGCATGCGCTGCAGCTCGGGGCCGAGTTCGTCATCGCCAGCGTAGTCGGCCTGCAAATCGTCAACCGTCATCGCCAGGGTGGACACGGGCGTGGCCAGCTCATGCGCCGCTGCGGCGGCCTGCATGCCCAGGGCGAACAGATGCTGATCGCGCAGTGCGACCTCGCGGCTGCGGGCCAGTTCGACCTCGCGTTCGCGCAGCGCCGCCGACAGCCGCGCCACCACCGCCGCCACCAGCAGGGCGGTGATGAGAAAGTTGCCCCACATGCCCGAAAGATGCTCGCTGAGCACCCCGGTCATGGTGCCGCAGGCCTCGGTCTGCGGCGCGGGGAAAAACGACAGCAGCGAATACAGCAAAATCACCGTGGCCGTCATGATCCAGACGTAGAGCCAGGGCAGGGCCACGGCGCTCAGGATGAGCGGCACCAGCAGCAGCGAGATGATGGGGTTGACCTCGCCCCCGCTCCAATACACCAGCAGGGCGAGAATGAGGGCATCGGCCAGCAGATGCACAAAGCCGCCGAAAGCCCCCAGCCCTCGGGCGCTGCGGCTTTGCCGCCAGAGCACCAGGCCCAGCCCCGCCTGCAGGCCGATCAGCCCGAGCACTTTGTAGAGCGGCCAGGTGATGTCGAGGAAGTGATGTGCCCAGGGCAGCACGGCCAGTTCGGCCAGCAGCATGACCACGCGTGCGGCCAGCAGACGGGTCAGGGTGACGGAGGGCAGCGGAGGCGTCGGCCCTGAACGGATCAGCGGCAGGTGCGGCAGGCGGGAGGACATCGGCATGGCCGCATTCTAGGAAGCGACCCCGCGCCGCCGTCAGGCGGTTGCCCCCACCTGCGGCAATGTGTCGCAGGTGGGCAGCGCGCCAGCTCAAAAACCTTAGGGCAGCAGCACCGTCGAGCCGATGGTCTTGCGGGCTTCGAGGTCGCGGTGGGCCTGGGCTGCGTCGGCCAGTGGATAGCGCTGATGGATGTGAATCTGCACCTGGCCGCCGCGAATCAGGGCGAACAGCGCATCGGCCATCTGCTGCTTCACCGCCGGGTCGGCCATGTGCGTGCCCAGCGTGGGGCGGGTGACGTAGAGCGAGCCGGCGGCGGCAAGGTCCGTGATCTTGAACGGCGGCACCGCCCCCGAGGCGTTGCCGAAGCTCACCATCAGACCGAAGGGCTGAAGGCAGGCGAGCGAACGCTCCCAGGTATCGCGCCCGATGGAGTCGTAGACGACGGGTAGGCCGCGCCCTGCGGTGAGGTCCTTGACCCGGGCGACGAAGTCGTCGTGGACGTAGTCGATGGCGTGGGCATAGCCGTTCTCCAGCGCCAGCGCACATTTCTGCGCCGACCCCGCGGTGCCGATCAACGTCACGCCCATCGCCCGCGCCATCTGCCCGGCGATCAGCCCGACCCCGCCGGCCGCGGCGTGGAACAGCGCCACGTCTCCGGCCTGCAGGGCCCGCGTACGATGCAGCAGGTAATACGCCGTCAGGCCCTTGAGCATGCTGGCCGCGGCCACCTCGAAGGCGATGTCGTCCGGCAGCTTGATGAGCGGCGCCACCGGCACGATGCGCCGCTGCGCATAGGCACCCGGCGTGCCGGTGCAGTAGCCCACCCGGTCGCCCACGGCGACTTCGCCCACGCCCGGCCCCACCGCTTCGACCACGCCGGCCGCCTCGCCGCCCAGGCTGCCGGGCAGCGGCTGCGGGTAGAGCCCGGTGCGGTGATACACGTCGATGAAATTCAGGCCCACCGCCTCCTGGCGCACCAGCACCTGGCCGGGACCGGGCTCGCCGAGTTCCAGCTCGCGCCATTGCAGCACTTCCGGGCCGCCGTGTTGATCGAATCGAATCGCATGGGTCTTCGTCATGTCTCGTCCTTTATCGTGAAGGTTCATGCAGCCCCAGCCAGAGGGCCGCAAGGCAAAGCAGCGCCAGCAAGGCGGCCAGGTTGAACAGCGTGCCGGAGCCCAGGGTCTGCCAGAGCCAGCCCGCGCCGATGGCGGCGAACAGCTGCATCAGCCCGATGGTCAGGTGATACAGACCGAACGCCGTGCCACGCAGATCAGGCGGCGCGGTTTCGGCCACGGCTGCGGAGAGTAGTCCCTGCGTGAGCCCCATGTGCAGCCCCCACAGCGCAACCCCCAGCCAGAACCCGGACATTCCCAAAGGCAACACACCGCCGAGCAGCACCATGGCAAGCGCCAGCACGGCCAAGCCCAGACCGAACAGCCGTTTGCGCCCCCAGCGCGCCGCCAGCAGCCCCACCGGGTAGGCCGACAGGGCATAGGCCAGCGACAGCACCAGCGTGACCAGCGCGATCCACGTCACCGAGACGCCGATCTGGTCGCCCCGCAGCACCAGAAACGCCTCGGTCAATCGCGCCAGGGTGAACAGCGCCGCCAGCGCGACGACTCGCCAGTACGCCGGGGGCAGTTCGCGCGCCGCGCGCCAGTCCCATGCCTTTCGGCCCGCCTGGGCTGCGGCCGCGTGCACCCTCACCCTCCGGGGCTCGCGCACGCCGAAAGCCAGAATCGCCACGGCAATCACCGCCGGGATCACCGCGAACCACAGCACCAGGCGCAGCTTGTCGGCATAGAGGGCCAGCAGACCGATGGCCGCCAGCGGTCCGAGCACGGCGCCCACGGTATCGAGGCTCTGCCGCAGGCCGTAGGCGGCGTT
>JAJTBQ010000220.1 GCA_021286835.1 Thiomonas sp. | reverse complement strand
ACCAGACAGTCGAAACGGATCTGATGGGTCGGGGCGAACTTCTCGCGCACCGTCACCGAGGCGGTGACGGAGTCACCCAGCATCACCGGCTGCAGGAAAGACAGCGACTGCTCGACATAGACCGTGCCGGGCCCGGGCAGATCGGTGCCGAGCAGGTTGGACAGCAGCGCGCCGCTCCACATGCCGTGTGCCACGACCTGGTGCTGCGGCGTGCCGCGGGCGTACTCATCGTCGATGTGCGTGGGATTGGCATCCCCGGACAGGACGGCGAAGGTGTCGATGTCGGCGCGGGTGAGCACGCGCTGAAGCGAGGCGGTTTCGCCGAGGGCAATGTCGTCGAAGAGGCGGTTGGATAGGGCGTCGGTCATGGATCGGTTCGGTGGAGAGGCTCAGCGCTGCAGAACATACTCGCCAGGCGCGGGGCCCAGGGCAGGATCGTCCACGCTGCCCGGAGCGCGGGGTGCAATCTGTTTCCCGCTGCCCTTGGCGATCAGCCACTGCGACCAGCGCGGCCACCACGAACCGTCTTCGGCCTGCGCGGACTGCGCCCAGTGCGCCGGGTCGGTGTAGGGCCGCCCGCCCGGATGCACGGCCCAGCGGTAATGTCGGTTCGGGTGGCCGGGTTCGCTCACGATGCCCGCGTTGTGGCCGCCGCTCGTGAGCACGAAGGTGACTTCCGAGTCGGCCAGCAGGTGAATCTTGTAGACCGAGGGCCATGGCGCGACATGGTCGGTCTCGGTGCCGACGACGAACCAGGGGGCCGTCACGTTCTCCACGGCGACCGGGTGGCCGTCCACCGGGTAATGCCCTTCGGCCAGGGCATTGCGCAGATAGAGCTTGCGCAGATAGTCGCTGTGCATGCGGTAGGGCAAACGGGTGGCGTCGGCATTCCAGGCCATGAGGTCGTTCATCGGCGCGCGCTCGCCCAGCAGGTAGTCGCGCATCATGCGGGACCAGATCAGATCGGACGAGCGCAGCATCTGAAAGGTGCCCGCCATCTGCGTGGTGTCGAGATAGCCCTGCGACCACATGAGGTCTTCGAGAAAGCTGATCTGGCTCTCGTCGGTGAACAGCGTGAGCTCGCCGGCCTCGGTGAAATCGGTCTGCGCGGCGAACAGGCTGATGCTGGCCAGCGTCTCGTCGCCGCGGCGGGCGAGCGCCGCCGCGGCGATGGCCAGCAGCGTGCCGCCCAGGCAATACCCTGCGGCGTGAATCCGCTGGCCCGGCACGATGGCCCGCACCGCATCGAGCGCGGCGAGGGGGCCGAGGCGCAGGTAGTCGTCCATGCCCAGATCGCGATCTTCGGGGCCGGGGTTTTTCCACGACAGCATGAACACCGTGTGGCCCTGATCGACCAGATACTTCACCAGCGAGTTGCTGGGCGAGAGGTCGAGGATGTAGTACTTCATGATCCAGGCCGGCACGATGAGCACGGGCTCGGCCTGCACTTTGCGCGTCGTCGGGGTGTACTGGATCAGTTCGATCAGGGCGTTGCGCAGCACCACCTTGCCTGGGGTTGCGGCCACCTCGTGTCCGGGGCGGAACTGCTCGACCCCGGCCGGAGGGCGCTTGTCGATGGCGCGCTGCACGTCGTCCTGCCAGTTGCGCAGGCCCTGGGCGAGATTGGCGCCCCCGCTGGCCAGGGTGCGTGCCAGGACTTCGGGGTTGGTGCCCAGAAAGTTGCCGGGCGACAGCATGTCCATCCATTGCCGGGCCATGAAGGCCACGACCTGCTCGTGATGGGGCGACACCCCGCGCACGCCGTGCGTCGCGGCATCGAGCCATTGTTGGCGCAGCAGAAAGCGCTGCGACAGCAGGTTGTAGGGAAACTGCCGCCACTCGGGGGCGGCGAATCGCCGGTCGCTCGCGGGCGGCGTGACGCAATCGGCGCAGGGCGCACCGTCTGCGCGCAGCAAAGAGGCGCCGACGTCGGCCGCGTAGCGCAGCCACTGGCGCTGCAGTTGCAGGGCCAGCGCGGCGAGACTGGCCTGTTTTCCGGGGGACGCGGCCAGATGGGCGCCCCAGTCCGCCAGGGCCAGGCCCATGGCCGCGGGAGACAGGCCCAGGCTGAACCTGGCCGCAAGCGCGTGCAGGCCACGGTCGATCAGATCGTAGGGCGCCAGACTGCTGTCGGGCGGCGGCTGCAAAGTGTCGCGGGTTGCGGCTGGCTGCGAACGCGGGTTCGTGGCGTGCCGTTGGCTGGGAGCCGGACTCATCGGACATCTCCTCGATAGATCAGTCTATTTGAATGTGGCGGCGCAGCAAACCCGTTGACATGCGTCAACCCAGGGATGCTGCGGGCACCGACCCGGCCACCGCCGGGCACCCGTCACAGAGCCGACAGCGAGCATCCGGCAAAATAGCAGTCCATCATGACATCCAGAGAAAATCAATCATGCGCGTCACAGTCATTGGAGCGGGGTATGTCGGTCTGGTGACCGCAGCGTGTTTTGCCGACGTGGGCAATCAGGTCACCTGCATCGAGCGCGATGCAGGCCGCCTGTCCGCGCTGCGGGACCGCGCCGAGGTGCCTTTCTACGAACCGGGCCTGAGCGATCTGGTGCGGCGCAACATCGAGCAGGGCCGTCTGACCTTGAGCCCGAGCATCGCCGAAGGCCTGCCGGGTTCGCAGGTGTGCTTCATCGCCGTGGGTACCCCCTCGCTGCCCAACGGTCAGGCCGATCTGTCGCAGGTGGAGGGCGCGGCCACCGAAATCGGGCGCGCCATGACCGGACCGCTGGTCGTGGTGCAGAAGTCCACCGCGCCGGTGGGCACCATCCCCAAGGTGCGCGCCCTGGCCGAGGCCGGGCTGGCCGAGCGCGGCGCGAGCCATCGCCTGGGCGTGGTGAGCAACCCCGAGTTTCTGAAAGAAGGTTCGGCCATCGAAGACTTCACGCGCGGCGACCGCATCGTGCTCGGCAGCGACGATGCCCAGGCCATCGCCACCATGCGCGAGCTGTACCGACCGTTCAACCGCAATCACGAAAAGATCATGGTGATGGACGCCGCCAGCGCCGAACTCACCAAGTACGCCGCCAACGCCATGCTGGCCACGCGCATCTCGTTCATGAACGAACTGGCGCGCATTGCCGAGGCCGTGGGGGCCGATATCGAGCAGATCCGCAAGGGCATCGGCGTCGATCACCGCATCGGCAGCCATTTTCTGTATGCCGGCGCGGGCTACGGCGGCTCGTGCTTTCCCAAGGACGTGAAGGCCCTGGCGCACACCGCGCGCGAGCATGGCATCGACGCGGCGCTGGTGGAGGCGGTGGACGCCGTCAATCAGCGGCAGAAGCAGCGCCTGTTCGAGAAAATCAGCGACCACTATCAGGGCGCGCTCGCCGGCAAGACCTTCGCCCTGTGGGGGCTGGCGTTCAAACCCAATACCGACGATATGCGCGACGCGCCCAGCCTCGATCTCATCACCGCCCTGCTGCAGGCGGGCGCCCATGTGCGCACCTGGGACCCGGTGGCCGTGGAGATGGCGCGGCGTCTGCTGCCCGAGCATCCCGCGCTGACCTTCGCCGCCGATGCCCGCGCCACGCTGCAAGGGGCTGACGCCCTGGCCGTCATCACCGAGTGGCACGCCTTCCGCTCGCCCGATTTCGCCGCGCTGTCGTCCACGCTGCGCGACCGCGTGGTGTTCGACGGCCGCAACATCTGGGACCCGGAATTCGTGCGTAGTACGGGTCTGCGTTACTACGGCATCGGTCGCGGCTGATTTTTGGGCATTGGGAGTGAGGCGCGTGTTG
>JAJTBQ010000219.1 GCA_021286835.1 Thiomonas sp. | reverse complement strand
GTCATCGGCCCGGTGTTCAACCATATCGCCAGCAGTTTTGTCGATGCCTTCGTGCTGCGCGCCAAGCAGGTCTATGGGCCACGCTGAAGGCGACGGGCTCGTGCGTATCGCGGTGTTCTACGCGCCGGAAAACGCGCCGGCCGATCTACGATTTGTCGCCTTGCCCACGGGGGCCACGGTGGCGCAGGCGCTCGAGGTCTGCGGCTTACGGAACGTGCATCCCGAACGGGCCGGGGCCGAGATTCTCGCGGCCATCGATGGTCGGCGCGTGAGCCCGCAGCAGGTGCTGCGCGACGGCGATCGCATCGATCTCTGCGGTCCGCTGCGGGTCGAGCCCATGACTGCGCGCCGCCTGCGCGCCGCGGCGGCGCGAAACAAGGGGCGCTCAAAGCCAGGTGGCTGACGCGTCCCGCGGCAGGTCGCGCGGCGGGCCCTCGAACTGCACCCGGCCATCGCCCAGCACCACCACGCGATCGGCCAGCGCGCGTGCCCAGGGCTTTTGCTCGACCACGAGCAGGCCCAGCCCCAGAGACCGCAGCCGAGCGACGAGATCCGCCGTCGCGGCCACGCGCTGCGGCGCCAACCCTTCGGTCGGCTCGTCGAGCAGCAAGAGATCGGGGTTGCCCATCAGCGCCCTGGCGATGGCGAGCATCTGCTGTTCGCCGCCCGAAAGCACTTGGGCCGACACGCCCAGACGCGGCGTGAGCGCCGGAAAGAGGCTCAGCACAGTCGTCTCGTTCCAGGGCGAGGCGCCCGGGCCAGTGAGCGCCGGCTTGGCCCCGAGAAGAAGGTTTTGCCGCACGCTCAGGCGAGGAAAGATCTCACGCTGCTCGGGCACATAGCCCAGCCCCAGGCGCGCGCGATGGTGGGCGGGCAGGGCGAGCAACTCGCGCCCGTCCAGCCGCGCCGATCCGGTGGCGGGAATCAGGCCCATCAGCGCCTTGAACAGGGTGCTGCGTCCGCTGCCGTTGCGTCCCAGAACCAGAAGCAGTTCTCCGGCGCGCACTTGCAGATGCACGCCGCGCAAGACCTGCACCCGTCCATAGCGGGTGTGCAGCGCCTCGATCTGGAGTGGCCGCCCATCGGAACGCACCGCCCTCATGGCGCCGTGCCCAGATAGACCGCCCGCACCCGGGCATCCTCGCGTATCTGCGTCGGCGTTCCGTCGGCCAGCACCTGGCATTGATGCAGCACCACCACCCGGCTTGCCAGGCGGAACACGGCGTCGTGATCGTGCTCGATCAACAGCAGGGTTCGGTCGGCACAGACGTGTTCGATCAGATCGAGCATGTGCTCGGCCTGGGCGCGGCTCATGCCCGCAGTGGGCTCGTCGAGCAGAAGCAGCGGGGCCTGGCCGAGCAGGCCCAGTCCGAGTTCGAGCGCGCGCAGGCGGGCATAGTCGATCTGCTGGGCCGGGATGTCCGCACAGATCTGCAGATGCAGGACGTCGAGCCAGTGCTGCGTCTCGTGCTCCAGCGAGGCGTCGCCCGCCCGCTGCCGCCACCAGTGGCGGGGCCGCTGGCGCGCCACGAGGGCGCCACGCAGATTGTCCGCCACGCTCAACGCGCCGAAGACCTGCGGCGACTGAAAGCTGCGTCCCAGGCCCGCGAGCGCGATCTGGCTTGGATGCAGCCGGTCGATGCGCTGGCCGGCGAGCCAGATGCTGCCGGTGCGCAAGGGCAGCAGTCCACTGATCGCCTGAAACAGCGTGGACTTCCCCGCGCCGTTCGGACCGATGAGCGCCACGCGCTCGCCCGCCTCGATCCGCAGGCTGAGATTCGAGAGGATGGTCTGACCGCCGAGCACGCAGTGCACGCCGCGAACATCGAGCACGGGCGGGGTAGGCGCAGCGT
Organism: Thiomonas sp.; assembly: GCA_021286835.1. Lineage (GTDB taxonomy): Bacteria > Pseudomonadota > Gammaproteobacteria > Burkholderiales > Burkholderiaceae_C > Thiomonas. The sequence continues at coordinate 1,904 of JAJTBQ010000219.1, read as the reverse complement.
TCATGCGGGCTCGCCTTCGAGGCGCAGCCTAGGTGCCAGGAGGCGCCACACCAGCGCGCCAAGCCCAGCGCCCACCACAGCCAGCCACGCCGCGCCCACCCAGACCTCGGCGCTGTCGGCGCGCACCGACACCCCCCAAAGCCGCAGCATGCCGTGCGCCAGCAGTTGCTGCCGTACCGCATAGAGCAGTTCGATCAGACTGCTTGCGCCGACGAGCGACAACCCGCCGCAAAGCAGCAGGGCGGCCAGGCCCCACAGCAGATCGGGCTCGCGCCGAGCGCGCAGCCGACGCACCAGCTCACGCAAGACCTCGGCCAAGCCCTGAGGCGCCCAGATCACGATGGCGAGGAAGCCCAGTCCGACATACAGCATCCACGCCTGGGAGAGCGAGGCCAGCAAGACCTCGCTGCCCACCATCAATCCCGCGCCGAGCAAGGCGCCCCAGGCCGTCCCGCTGCCCGCGGCCAGGCTGAACAGCAGCGCCATGCTCGACTGCGGCAGACCGAGTGCCCCGGCGCTCACCTGTTCGACGTGCAGGGTCTGCAAGGCACCGGCCAGACCCGCGAGGAAGGCGCTCGCCAGCACGAGCTGCAGCCGCACGCGCCGTGGCGCGCTGCCGCTCACGGCGACGCGCAGAGGGTTGTCGCGCACGGCGCGGGCCAGCAGATCGAGCCGGGTGCCGCCGAGCCAGCGGAGCAAACCCGCAGCCAGCAGCACATAGGCGGCGCTGACGCCGTAGACCTGCCGCTGCGACAGCAGGTTCAGCCCCAGCCAGACGGGCCCCGCGGTACGGTCGGTCGAGACACCTCCCTCGCCGCCGAAGAAGCCTTGCAGCATCGGCGCGGCGATGGCCACCAGCAGCCCCAGGCCCAGGGTGATCATGGCGAAGCTCAGGCCGCCGTGGCGCACGCTGATCGGTCCCGCCACCAGCGCGACGCCCGCGGCGAACAGCCCGCCGTACAACGGCACGAGCGCAAAGGGCAGCGGCCAGCCGGCCGCCGCGATCGCATTCATCGCATGCGCGGCCGCATAGGCCGCCAGCCCGGCGTACAGCGCCTGTCCGAAGCTCAACAGCCCGGCGCGTGTGACCAGCAGCCCGACGGACAAGAGCAACAGCCAGGCGATGGCCAGTTGCGACAGCAGGCTGAAGGCGGCGCTGCTCAACGGCAGGGCCAGCGGCAGCGCGACCGTCGCCGCGAACAGCGCCGTCGAGGTGAGCGTCCGCCCGGAACGGCCAGCGCTCACGGTGCCTCTTTCGCGGAAAACCGGCGAGTCAGCCCTTGGGGGCGCAGCGCCAGCACGACGACCAGCAGCAGGTAGGGCAGCAAGGGGGCCGCGCGCGCCAGGTCGAGATGCAGCAGGCTGGGGATGAGGCCGTCGCTGGCCGGCCAGGCCGCCGGGGCATGCCAGCCCAGATAGGCGAAGCTGTCGGCCAGGGAGCCGTTCACCGCCACCGCCAGCGTCTGCGCTTCGCCCACCAGCAGCGCGCCCAGCAGCGCGCCGCGCAGCGAACCCAGGCCGCCGATGATGATGACGGCGAACAGCAGCGCCCCCATCTGAGTGGCCATGTCGGGTTCGGTGATGAGCAGTGGCCCGCCCACCGCGCCGGCCAGGCCCGCCAGCGCGGCCCCTGCGGCGAACACCAAGGTCTGCACCGCGCGCACGTCGTGCCCCAGCGCCGACACCATGGGGGCGTGAGTGAGTGCGGCCTGCACGATCAAACCGGCGCGCGTGCGCCACAGCAGCAGCCAGGTCAGCGCGAGCGCGGCCAGCGCCATGGCCATGACGAAGCCGCGATACACCGGAAACGCCACGCCGCCGAGCGTCAGCAGGCTGCCCTGCAGCGCCGGGGGAATGGCGTAGGGCACCGAGCCATTGCCCCACAGCAGGCGCGCGGCCTCCAC
>JAJTBQ010000218.1 GCA_021286835.1 Thiomonas sp. | reverse complement strand
TCAGTATCTGGTTGAAGGGCCCGATGCCCGGATCGTAGAACCAGAGCCAGATCAGACTGGAGGCGGTGATCGGCACCACCACCGGCGCGAAGTGCGCGATGCGGAAGAATTTCAGGCCCTTGATCTTGCGGTCAAGAAGAATGGCCAGGAAAAGGGCGATGCCGGTGTCCAGCACCAGCTTGACCATCGTGTAGAATACCGTGTTCCCCACGGCCTTCCAGAACCGCCCGTCGGCCAGCACAAACTTGAAGTTCTTGAGGCCGACATAGCTACCCGTACCGGTGGTCATGCTCCAGTTCGTCAGGCTCATGACGACCACGATGATCACCGGAAGGAGGAAAAGACAAAACAGGGTGATCATGAGCGGTGCGACCATCACCACCGCCGCGCGCCGCTGCTCCCTGCGCTGCAGGTTGTTCCGCGCCATCGCTTTCGTTGTGGCAACACCCATGCTCTCATTCCTCCCTGCTATCATCGGCCCGCCTTTATCACGTCGACGAGGGCGGGTACCGATTTCAGACCGACCGTATCGCCCGCGCGGGCGTAAGGGTTACCGTCGATTATGAGCTGCCCCGCGGCGGCGAGCCCGCGAATCTCGACCAGATCCCCGGGCCCGAAAAGCAGCTGCTCCACGGCGGAGAAATCCTCGATGCCGCGTCTAGGCGGGCTCGCCGCCACTATTACGGAGTCGAAGAGCGCCAGGGCCGCGGGGCCTTCCATGTAGGGCGCGTTGCAAAGCACGCCCGCCACCGCCCGCGCGTAGAATTCCCGGGCCCCCAGGGGCGCGGCGATCGCCTGTGCCGGACGCCCCTGACGCGTCTCGAGCCGCTTTCCGTTCTTGAGTACGCAAAAACCCGCCGTCGCGATATCGCCCGAGGGAGCGGCCTTGAGTTTTTCGCCGCGCTCCAGAATAGCCGTGGCCGAAAGGCTTTCAACGCGGTCGCCCATCGTGCCGAGACAGGTGTCGCCGATCACCACATCGTTGAATCCGTAGGCCACGTGCCTGCCATCGACCAGAACCTCCACCGCGGCCACAGACTCCGTCCGCAGATCGTCCAGAACGCCGCTATCGAGAGCTTCCCCGCCGATCGAGACGATGGGGCCCGCGTTGATCGTACCCGCGGCAATACCCATCATGGCCATGCGCCGGCCCGATGCCAGCATGGCGTCGGCCGCATAAGAGGCCAGACCGTCCCCGCCCACGCAGACCAGGAGGTCGGCACCCCAGGCCGCGAAGGCCGCCACCGATGTCCGCAGATCCTCGAGGTAGCCCCGCGCCTTTTCAGCCCTACCGCCCGCGCCTGCGGCAGCCGCCGCGAGCCGCGACCATCCCGCCTGCGCTCCCGAGCCAGAAAAACGCCCCTCGCAGACGGCGACCTCGCGGCCGGAAAGCCAACCGGCCAGCGCGGTTTCGCACTGGAAAGCGCGGCCGTTCCCCGCGGAGGGGCCGATCAGCACCCCCACCCTGCCCGAGCGGAAATCGCTCATCCGGCGCTCCCTGCGCTCCCGCTGTCCCCGGCGCCCGGCTTGAGCACGATTTTGAAGGCCTGCCCCGCCTGGAGCATCGTGAAGGCCTCCTTACCCCGCGCCAGGGGCACGCGTCCCGAGATCAGGCGGGAGAATATGCCGCGATGCCCCACGATCAGCTCAAGGGCTTCCCGGAAATGCGGCAGGGCATAGCCCGAGCAGCCGGTCAGGGAGACTTCGCGATAGTGGATGGCGTAGGAATCGATGGCCACCGCCTCGCCCTTCCCCAGCCCCGCGAACATGAGCAGGGTGCCCGCGTCGGCCACCGATTTGACATATTCTTCCACCAGTTCCTTTCGGTTCACCGCGATCACGATGTTATCGTAGTCGCCGGCTTTCACATTGCCCGGCTCGCGCGCGTCGATACCCCATGCGGCCACCGCCTCGCGGCGCACCGCGCCCGGCTCCAGCACCGTGACAGGAATGCCCCTCGCCTTGAAAAGAAGGGCGAAAAGGGCGCCCATGGGGCCGGCACCGATCACGAGTACCCTGCTCGTCGCGCGCAGCTTCAGGTGCGCCACCCCGTTCAGCACGCAGGCCAAGGGCTCGACCAGGGTGAAAGCGTCGTCGGCCTCGGGGATGCGGAACACTCCCGTGGCCACGTAGGAGGCGGGAATGCCCAGGTACTCGCAGAAGGCTCCACCCTCCACGAAAGACTTCTGCCTGCAAAGCGTCCCCGCCCCAATGGAGCAGAGCGCGCAAGTCCCGCACTCGGCGTAGGGCGCCACCACCACCGGATCGCCGACCGAAAAGCCCGATCCGGGAATAGTCCTCTCCACCAGGCCGTAGAATTCGTGCCCCAGGACGGCGGGCGGCGGGAACATATGGTGGCCCTTCGAATAAGTCTTGAGATCCGTGCCGCAGATGCCGCAACCGAGCACCTTGACGAGAAACTCGGCCTCGGGGGTCGGAAGGTCCTGCAGCTCGAGCTGCCCGATGCCCCTGTATACCAGTGCTTTCATAGCGCCTTTGCCCCGCTTTCCGGAACTTCGGCATCCCGGACCGGCGCCTGGGCGCCGTGACGGCGGCGCGCGCGCTCCAGCGCCTCGATGGCCGTCGACTCGTCGGTTATCAGATCGCTTATAAAACCGGCGCGCGCCGCCGTCACGATGCCCCCGACCTTGGCGGCGCCCCCCGCCAGGCAGATCGAGCGCTTGAGCCTTCGCAGGCCGGCGATATCGAAAGCCAAAAGCTTATAGCTGTGCTCGACATTGAGAATCTCTCCGTCGGCGCCGAAGAAGTGCGCGAGAATATCCCCGCAGGCGCTGCTCCGCTTGAGCTCGGCCTTACACTCCGCGGGGAGTTCGTCGATCAGGCCCGGCGACTCGGTGGGCGGGGCGCCCAGCCCCACCACCGCCACATCCAGCTGGCCCCAGCGTTCCTGGAGCATGGCCACGCGCTGCGCCTCGATCCTGGAGAGCGGCGCGTCCGTCTCCCTCACGCAGGGAATATTCACGAAGAGCCCCTTGGCCCTGAAGGCTGCCCCGAAACGATCGATGATCGTATTGATCTGCAGGTTGGGATTGTCATCCCCCGAGGTTCCGATAAGGGGGACGAAATATGGCCTGGCGCCCGTTCCCAGGCCCCGCGGCAGGAGTTCGGCCGTCTTGTAGACGGTATAGCCCCAGCCAAGACCGACGAATTCGTAATCCGCCAATATGGCGGGGAGGCAGTCGGCCGCCCTTGTGGCTATGGCCAGCGAGATTTCTTCGTCGTTCGCGTTCTTGCGCACAGGTACGACGATCGCCGACTTCAGGCCCAAAGCTTTGGCCAGATCCCTCGCCAGTTCCTCGGCGCGCAGGCTGGAGGGCGGCACCAGAGTGATGCGCACCAGCCCGAGCTCCCTGGCCTTATCGATCAGCCGCGAGATCTGGGACCTCGATACGCCCTCTTTGCCGGCGATCTGGTCCTGGGAAAAGCCATCCGCATAGTAGTAGCGAGCGATACGGTAGATGGTCGAAACGTCGGGTCCCGGCTTCATATCAGCCCAAGAGAGAGGCCAAACCGGCGACCGTCGCCGCGGGATCCTTGGCCTGAAAGATGTTGCGGCCGAAGGCGAAGCCGCGGGCGCCCTCGGCCAGGGCCTGCCGCGCCACGTCCAGGATGTCCCGATCCTTGGGCCCGCCCGCCAGAATCACGGGAACCGGGCAGCAGGAAGTTACCTTGTCGAAGCCATCCACATAAAAGGCCTTGACGACGTCGGCGCCCATCTCGGCGGCGATCCGCGCGCCGTGGTACTGCACGT
>JAJTBQ010000217.1 GCA_021286835.1 Thiomonas sp. | reverse complement strand
GCGAGGCTGATGTACTTGCCGATGTTGTTGTCCCAGCCGGCCGTCTCTTTGGCCTTGGACGCCACGCGCGGATCGGCCTTGGCGCTGGCGATGGCGGCTTCGGGGCCGGCCATGTCGTGCGCGGCCTTCTGGGCGTGTTCCCAGATCGCGGCAAACAGTTCGCGCTGCCAGACCATCACCTCCTGTCCCGCATGGCCGTGGCCGGGCAGCCAGCTGCTGCCGGGGATGTGCTGCGCCAGCTTGTCCATGTAGTTCAGCGAGCCGGGGTAGGAGCCGTCGTCCATATTGGCGATGCGGCGGTTCATCATCACGTCGCCCACATGCGTGATCTTGTCCTGCACCACTTCGATGCAGACGTCCGACGGGGTGTGCGCGGTGCCGTAGTGGTGTGCGCGCAGCGTGACATCGCCAAAATCGAACAGGTCGCCGTGGTTCACGTTGCGATTGGGGGCGACGATGCGGGTGCCCGCGCTGGACTGATTGGTCCACTTGAGCATGGCCTGCTGCCATTCCGTGCCGGTGGTGCCTTCGATCTGTTCGCGGGTCTGCGGCATGGCATAGATCGGCAGGTCTTGGCCGTAGGCGCTGACGAAGGCATCGTTGCCCAGCCAGTGGTCGCCGTGATAGTGGGAGTTGAACACCGCGATCACCGGCTGCTGGCTGACCTTGGGCAATTGCCGGATGACCATCTCGCCGATCTGCACCGACGCGCCCGTGTCGAGGATGATCAGGCCCTTGGCCGTCTTCACCACCGTGATATTGCTCATCATGCCCTGATTGCTCTCGGTGGGGAAACCGTCGGCGGCGTAGATCACGTGGACATGGTCGGACACCTGGGTGAACGGCACGTCGGGCACCTTGGGGCCGCGGATGAAGTCCACCGCGTCGGCCGCGAACGCCGCCAGATGAGGCGCGGTGGCACCGAGGGCAGCCAGCCCGGCGGCGCCCAGGCCCCAGCCCAGCAGCCTGCGGCGTTGCGTGTCGAGGGGAGATGACGAGGAGAGGCGATCGACTGTCATGAGCGTGCCAAACATTTAGATACAACTTGGCATTGTCCTCCCGATTCGCGGCAAGTGTTTCCCGGGGGATTCCCCAAGGGCCCGAACGGTTCAGCCGCCGCGCTGCGTCTTGCCCGCGAGATCGCCCTGCAGCCAGTCGAGACCCAGATCCCGGGCGACGTCGACCAGGCCGGGCTGATCGACCTGCTCGGCCACGGTGACGCAACCGAGCTGCCTGGCCAGTTGCACGATGGACGACAGAATGAGGCGGGCCTTGGGTGTGGTGGCCGCGCGCTCCAGCAAGGCGGCGTGGATTTTGAGGAAGTGGATGGGCAGCTCCGTCCAGTAGGCCATGGTCGACAGGCCCGACCCCGACTGGTTGATCGCCAGCCGCACCCCCGCGTCCAGCCAGGGCTGCAACGCCGCGCGCACGGCGGCGACGTCGAGCTGGAGTGGGCGATTGCCGAGTTCGAGCACGAGCTGTCCGAGCGGCTGCGCGCTGGCGCCGCATCCGGCGCGCTGCAGAAAGCTGTCGAGCAAGGCGTGCATCAAGGTGGGCCGTCGCAATAGGTCGGCCGAGAGGTTCACGAAGCTGTCGCCCTGCAGGCGTCCTTGCAGACCATCGTCGAGCACCCGCGGAATCACTCTTTCGTCCACCCAGTAGGCCCGGTGCATCTGCTGCAGCGCCGGTATGAAGCGTGCGGCCCTGATCTCGACGCCATCGCTCAGGCGGATGCGGGCATAGCCCTCCTGACCGACGCGCTCGCCCGTGGCCAGCGAAACGATGGGCTGATACACCAGCTCCAGTTGGTCGGCCCGCAGCGCTTCCTGCACCTGGCTCACCAGATCGAGCACGCCCTGGCCGGCCATGCGCTCGTGCCAAACGCAGTTGCGCCCGGCCTGCTTGGCCTCGTAGAGGGAGAAGTCCGCCCGTTGCAAGACCTGCTCCAGAGTGTCCTGGCGGTCGACCGAGGCGGCGCTCACCCCGGCGCTCACACTCAGGGGAATGGGCTGGCCGTCATGCCGGAGTTGCAGCGCCTGCACGGCACCGCGAATGCGCTCCGCGATGGCGCAGCCCTGTTCCAGCGTGGTCTGCGGCAGCAGGCACAGGAATTCCTCGCCGCCCCATCGGGCAAGATGATCGCCGACGCGCAGCACGCCCTGAATGGCCTGTGCGACCTGTCGCAGCGCCTCGTCGCCCGTGGCGTGTCCGTGGTGGTCGTTGACCAGCTTGAAATGGTCGAGATCGACCAGAATCTGGCTGAACGTCGCGCCGGTGCGCGCAAAAGTGGCATGCGCGCGGCGCAGTTCGTCGAGCATGCCCGCGCGGTTGAGCGTCTGGGTGAGGGCGTCGTGCCGCGCCTGGTGGTGGAGCCTGGCCTGCAAGGCGCGCTGCTCGCGCACGTCGCGCAGCACGATGACGCAACCCTGTTGCGCGGCGCTCAGCGGAATGAGGGTGAGATCGACATCGACCCAGTCGGCCTCGGCGCCCGGGTGCCGACAACGGTCGGCCAGGGTGCGCGTCTGCCCGGCCCTGCGGGCGGCCTGCAGCACGTTGTGCAGGTCGTGCGAGGCCAGCGCGAGCACGGTGTCGACCGGCAGGTCGAGCGCCTCGGTGGCGTGTTTCAGACCGAGCAGATCGGCTGCGGCCTGATTGAGGAATTCGATGCGAAGCGCCGGGTCCAGCGTCAGCACCCCGTCGGACAGGGCCATGAGCGTGACGCTGGCGCGTTCGCGCTCATGCCGGACGGCGTTCTCCAGCGCAATGCGATCTGAAATGTCCCGGATCGTGCCGACGCTGCCCAGAAAGGCGCCCTTGGCGTCGTACAGCACGCGCAGATCGACCTCGATCCAGACGAACGAGCCGTCGCGGCGCAGCAGGCGCTTGGTGTGGCGCGAAGCGCTGATCTCGCCGGATTCGAGCTGCTGCTTGCGCAGGCTGTTGGCGGGGCGGTCGTCGGGGTAGACGAAGTCGAGGATGTTGCGGCCCAGCGATTCCTCGATGGTGTAGCCCGTCAGCGCCGTCCAGGCCGGGCTCAGATAGGACCAGAAGGTTTTGCCGCGGGTGCGGAACACCACGTCCCGCAGACCCCCGATGAAATCGGCCGGCTCCGTATCGCGCTCGGCGCTCGTCTCGGGGCGATCGGTCTGCATGGCCCCGTTCCCGTATCAAGTCAGCAATGTCGGACTGCTTGTGGAACGGAACCCGCCGTTCGGCTCAGAACCCCTCGGTGGAGGTGAACAGCCCGACGCGCAGGTCCTTGGCGGTGTAGATCTCGCGGCCGTCGACGAACATGGCGCCGTCGCCGATGCCCATCACCAGGCGGCTGTTGATCACCCGCTTCAAGTCGATGCGGTACTGCACCAGCTTGGCCGTGGGCAGCACCTGGCCGGTGAACTTCACCTCGCCCACGCCCAGCGCGCGGCCACGGCCCGGCCCGCCCATCCAGCCGAGGTAGAAGCCGACGAGCTGCCACATGGCGTCCAGTCCCAGGCAGCCGGGCATGACCGGATCGCCCTGGAAATGCACGCCGAAGAACCAGAGATCGGAGTGGATGTCGAGCTCGGCCTCGATCACCCCCTTGCCGTAGGTGCCGCCCTCGTCGGCGATGCGGGTGATGCGGTCCATCATCAGCATTTCGCGCAGTGGGAGCTGGGCGTTGCCAGGGCCGAACAAGCGGCCCTCACCACAGGCGATGAGGTCTTCTTTGCTGTAGGAGGAAGGTCGGGTCATGGAGAGTCGTCGCAGAACAATCCGCGAATGTTAGCGGCTGACCGCTGCGG
>JAJTBQ010000216.1 GCA_021286835.1 Thiomonas sp. | reverse complement strand
ACGCAGTGCAGCAAAGATCACGTGCTGTCTACAATGATGAATTAACCCTTTGATTTCAGGAGCAAAGTATGACCATTGAGCGCACGCTCTCCATCATCAAACCCGATGCCGTCGCCAAGAACGTGATCGGGCAGATCTACAGCCGCTTCGAGTCGGCCGGTCTCAAGATCGCAGCCGCGCGCATGGCCCACCTGTCGCGTGCCGAGGCCGAAGCGTTCTACGCCGTGCACAAGGCGCGTCCGTTCTTCAAGGATCTGGTGGAGTTCATGATTTCGGGCCCGGTGATGATTCAAGTGCTCGAAGGCGAAGGCGCCATTCTCAAGAACCGCGACCTGATGGGCGCGACCGATCCGAAGAAGGCTGCGGCTGGCACCATCCGTGCCGATTTCGCCGACAGCATCGACGCCAACGCGGTGCACGGCTCCGATGCGGCGGAAACCGCAGCGCAGGAAATCGCCTTCTTCTTCCCGGCGATGGCGGTTTATTCCCGCTGAAACCCGGGCGTATACGCTTCAACCCGGCCCATGTCTGGCGAACCGACCCCCATCAACCTGCTCCAGTTCGATCGCGACGGATTGGTGGCATGGTTCGGGCGCCATGGCCATGCGGCTTTTCGTGCGCGGCAGGTGTTCCGGTGGATGCACCAGAAAGGCGTGGCCGATTTCGAGGCCATGAGCGATCTGGCCAAGCCGCTGCGGCATTTTCTGCGTGAACATGCCCAGGTCGCTGCGCTGCCTGTGCTGACCGAGTCGCGTTCGGCAGACGGCACGGTGAAATGGCTGTTCGATGTCGGGCAGGGCAACGCCGTCGAAGCAGTGTTCATTCCCGAAGCCCAGCGCAACACGCTGTGTGTGTCGTCGCAGGCCGGCTGCGCGGTGAACTGCAAGTTCTGTTCGACAGGCCACCAGGGTTTCAGCCGCAATCTGCAGACCTGGGAAATCCTCGCCCAGCTCTGGCACGCCGAGTTCACCATGCGGCGGGAGCTCGGTCTTCCAGACGGGGAGCGCGTCATCTCCAATGTGGTGATGATGGGCATGGGCGAGCCTCTGCAGAATTACGGCGCGCTGCTTCCTGCGTTGCGCACCATGCTCGACGACGACGGCTACGGCCTGTCGCGGCGTCGCGTGACGGTGTCCACCTCCGGCGTGGTGCCCATGATCGACCGCTTGTCGCAGGACTGCCCGGTGGCACTGGCGGTTTCGCTGCACGCGCCCGTCGATGCGCTGCGTGACGAGCTGGTCCCGCTCAATCGCAAGTATCCGCTGCACGAGTTGATGGCGGCCTGCAAGCGCTATCTCGACTTCGCGCCGCGCGACTTCATCACCATCGAATACTGCATGCTCGACGGCGTGAACGATACCCCGGCGATGGCGCAGGAACTGGTCAGGCTGGTGCGTTCGGCGCAGGTCAACTGCAAGTTCAATCTGATTCCGTTCAACCCATTCCCGCAGTCGGGCCTCCACCGTTCTTCGGCCGCGCGTGTCGCGGCCTTTGCCCAGGTTTTGCTCGATGCGGGTCTGGTCACGACCGTGCGCAAGACACGTGGCGACGATATCGATGCCGCTTGTGGTCAACTGGCGGGCGAGGTGCAGGATCGCACCCGTCGTGTCATCCGCATGCAGCAGGCTGCTGCAGCAACGCCAGCGGCCCGGCTGGGTCATTGAGGGAGAGTTTGCCCATGTTCTCACGTCTTCGCGCGCGACCCTGCGTTTCGCATGGGCGCATGGCCCTCATGGGTTTGCTGATGGCGGGCGCGTTCCTCTTGGGCGGTTGCGCCACGCAGACGCAGCGCGCCGCAGACATGGGTTCGGGCGCCGCCCTGACGCCCCAGCAGAGCGACGTGCTCAAGCGCGTTCAATTGCGGCTCGAACTCGCCGAAGGCTATTACCAGCGTGGCCAGTTTCAGGTCGCGCTCGAAGAGGTGAACAAGGCCTTGGCGGACAAGTCCGACTTCGTTCCCGCCTACAACATGCGCGCGCTGATCTACACCGCGCTGAACGACAGCGCCAAGGCCGATGCCAATTACCGCGAAGCGCTGCGCCTGGCGCCCGACAACCCCGATGCGCTGCACAACTATGGCTGGTTCCTCTGCCAGCAGCGTCGCTATCCGGATTCGTTTGCCCAGTTCAACAAGGCGCTGTCCATTCAGAATTACCGCTACCCGGTGCGCACCTATCTGGCGTTGGGCGTATGCCAGTACCGCGCGGGAGACTGGGCTGCGTCGGAAGGTACGCTCAAGAAGGGCTTCGCGCTCGATCCAGGCAACCCGGCGCTGTCCACCAATCTGGCCGTGGTGCTCGACCGCATGGGCAAGGCCAAGGAGGCGCTGTTCTACATCGAGCGGGTGAACAGCGGCCAATACGCCAGCGCCCAGTCCCTCTGGGTCGGCATTCTCATCGCCCGCAAGGCGGGCAATGCCGCGGATGCGGCGCTCTGGACCAACCAGCTTGAGCAGCGCTTTCCCGACTCGCGGGAAGCCATCGCCGCGCAGCAGGGGCGGTTCGATGATTCCACCTTGCTGAACTACTGATCCGGTATGACCGAGCTTTCTCCGGAACTCATGGCCAGCCGCGTCCAGGCGGGTGCGGCTTTGCGCGACGCCCGCATGGCGGTGGGGCGCAACCTCGAAGAGCTGGCCGCACAGCTCAAGGTGGCGCCCGCGAAGATTGCCGCGCTGGAAGCGGGCGACTGGTCCGCGCTGCCTGATGACACCTTCGGCCGCGCGCTGCTGCGCAGTTGCTGCAAAGCCCTGAAGATCGACGCGCAACCCCTGCTCGATCTGCTGCCCGGCGCTCCGGTGCTGCATAGCCCGGCACCGGAGCAGGGGGCCGGCGGCGCCGATCTCGCCGCGCGCGTCCCCGAGCGACCCTTGCCGCGGGCTGCCGTGGCCGGGCACCGATCGCGAGGCTTGCTCTGGCTGGCCGTGCTGATCGTGGTGATGGCTGCGCTGGTGTATTTCTGGCCTGCCTTGCGTGGTTTGGCCGAGTCCGTGATGCCGGGGGCGGCGCCGTCTGAAGCGCAAAAGTCGGGCGTCGTTGAGAGCGTGGTGCCGACGGGGGCGCAGCCCTCGATGCATGCGAGTTCGCAGCCCGTTCACGCCGAGTCTTCGGCACTGGGGCTGCAACCCTCGCAGGCGATCACAGCCGCGGCATCGGCGCCGGTGCGCCCTGCGTCCGCAGCATCTGCGGTATCTGCCGCGACGGGGCCATCGCTGCAACTGGCCGCGAGCGCGCCGAGCTGGGTGCAGGTCACCGCCCGTGACGGCAAGGTGATTTTTTCTCAGTTGCTGCAAGCGGGCGCGCCCCAGAGCGTGCGGGTGCCAGCCGGAAGTGCGCCGCTGTCCGTCGTGGTGGGCAATGCCCCGCAGACCACGGTGACCTATGCGGGCAAGCCGGTGGATCTCGCCCCGGACACGCGAGCCAATGTGGCGCGGTTCACGCTGAACTGAGGGTTTGACGCATGCAACTGCTCGATCCCCCGATTCCCGAAGCCCTGCCTTCCCGCCACCCTACGCGCCAGGCGCGCGTGGTCTGGGGGGATCATGTCGTGACCGTGGGGGGCGACGCGCCGGTGCGCGTGCAGTCCATGACCAATACCGATACGGCCGATGCCATCGGCACGGCGATTCAGGTCAAGGAGCTCGCTGCGGCGGGGTCGGAACTGGTGCGCATCACGGTGAACACACCCGAGGCCGCCGCGGCCGTGCCGGCCATTCGCGAGCAGCTCGACCGCATGGGCGTTTCGGTGCCGCTCATCGGCGACTTCCACTACAACGGCCATCGTCTGCTGAGCGATTTTCC
>JAJTBQ010000215.1 GCA_021286835.1 Thiomonas sp. | reverse complement strand
CCGAAGAACTCGCAGCCACGGCCGAGGAAATGAATGCGCAGGCCACGGCTCTGCAGGAAACGATGTCGATGTTCCGCACCTCACCGGAAACCGCCGTTCAACAGACCACGCAGCGCCCCCGGAAACAGCCGAGCCCGCAACCTGAGATCAGACCGAACCCCGTTGGATTGACCCCGGAGTTCGTGAAGTTCTGACGCCGCTGTAACGCGCGAGCACTAAGCGTCAGAGTCTCCTTGTCCCTTTCTTTGATCGGTGAATGATCATGAATGCCTTGTTCCAAAACCTCAGAATCCGCACCAAGATGTCCCTATCCTCGGGCCTGGTGTTCCTGCTTTTCATCGCGGCGATGGGGGTCAGCCTGACCGGCATGATGCGTATTCAGGGGGAGTTCGACAGCTACATCCACACCGATATGGCCTACGAACACGAGCTCCAGGAAATGTACGCCCAGGGCCTGCAATCAGGCCAAGCCTTGCGTAACGTGGTCTTGGATCCTGCCAACAAGCAAAGCTATTCGAATTTGCAGCATGCGCAAACAGCCTTCGATGCTGCCCTGCAGGGTGCTCAGCGCCTCGCAAGCCGCGATCCGGTTCAAACCAAGGCCCTCGTGGAGATTGCCAAGCTGAGGCAAGCTCAACTGGCCGTCTATCCCCGCGTCCTATCCGTGGCCAAAGAAGACCAGATGGCTGCGTCTTTGCTCCTCAGCAAGGAAGAGACGCCTCTGTGGCGACAGGTTCGCAAGGACATTCTCGATCTCGTCGCACAGCAGCGCGCCAAGGGCAAGCAGACCCAAGTCGAGGTCGATCGCGTGGCCACCTCGGCCTGGACCTGGAGCGCAGTGGGTGGATCCATCGCGCTCGTGCTGGGCATCGTGTTCACCGCGCTGCAAATCCGCTCCATCACCCGTCCTTTGAGCGAGGCGGTGCATGTGGCGCAGCGGGTGGCGCAGGGCGATCTGTCGGTGCGGGTGGTGGCGCGGTCCAAGGATGAGACGGGTCAGCTGCTCGCCGCCATGGGGCAGATGGTGGCGCAGCTCACCTCGGTCATCGGCTCGGTGCGGTCCTCGGCCGAGCAGTTGCTCTCAGCCTCCACCCAGGTCTCGGCCACCTCGCAGAGTCTGTCGCAGTCGTCCTCGGAACAGGCCGCCTCGGTGGAGGAAACCTCCGCCACGCTGGAGCAGGCCACGGCCTCGATCCGCCAGAACGCGGACAACGCCCGTCTCACCGATGCGATGGCGCAGCAGGCGGCCTCGCAGGCCTCCGAAGGGGGCGCCGCGGTGCAGGGCACGGTCTCGGCCATGCAGAGTATTGCCGAGCGCATCTCGATCATCGATGACATCGCCTATCAGACCAATATGCTCGCGCTCAACGCGGCCATCGAGGCCGCTCGCGCCGGGGAGCATGGCAAGGGCTTTGCCGTGGTGGCCGCGGAGGTGCGCAAGCTCGCCGAGCGCAGCCAGGTCGCGGCCAAGGAGATCGGCGATCTGGCCACCTCCACGGTCAAGCAGGCCGATGCCGCGGGCTCCCTTATCGCGCAGATGGCCCCGGCCATCTCCAAGACCTCCGATCTGGTGCAGGAGATCACCGCGGCTTCCGAGGAACAGTCCACGGGCATGCAGCAGATCAATCAGGCCGTCGCCCAGCTCTCGGCCGTCACCCAGCAAAATGCCTCAGCCTCCGAAGAACTCGCAGCCACGGCCGAGGAAATGAATGCGCAGGCCACGGCTCTGCAGGAAAGCATGGCTGCCTTCAGGCTGGCGGAAGATGGATCGTCCAGAGCTGCGGTGAAGGTGCAGGGCAAAGCATCGCGAAAGGCCAGCGCGGCGAGCCAAGACAGTCTGCCCGTTCTGACGCAAGTGCAGCCCGAGTTCGTGCGGTTTTGAGCTTTCATCTCGTCTGCACCGCACCCTCGATTCCCCAAACTATCCGTTCACAAGGCCCACCATGCGATCCAAACAGGGCTTCGCGCTCGACATTCGCCGCAGTCTGCTGCTGCTTTCCGCACTCTTCATCCTGGGCATGATCGGCATCACCTTGCTCAATGTGAGTCGCCTGCAGTCGTCCATTCTTTCCGAGCGCGAGATCATGCTGCGCAACGCCACCCAGACCGCGCAGGGCGTGATCCACTACTACTACCAGCAGGCTCAGGCCGGCAAGCTGACGGAGCAGCAAGCCCAGGCGCAGGCCATGGCGGCGGTCAAGGACATGCGCTATGGCGCCAAGAAAGACGGCTACTTCTGGATCACCACCGACACCACGCCGGTGCCCACCATGCTGATGCACCCGACCGTGCCCGCGCTCATCGGGAAGGTGCTCGATCTGCCCAAGTTCGACAATGCCACCGGCTACCGGCCTGGTCTGGACGCCAAGACCGTACAAACCGACGGCACGATGAATCTCTACACCGCGCAGAATCTGGCCGCGCAGAACCCCGATGGAGGGCTTTTCGAGTACCGTTTCCCCAAGCCGGCGGTCGGCGGCGGGGCGACAAAAGAGTCCTTCCCAAAGGTGGCCTACGCCTTGAATTTCGCGCCCTGGCACTGGGTCATTGGCACCGGGGTTTACGTCGATGATGTGAGTGCCGCCGCCTGGGGCTACAGCGTGCAGGGGCTCATCGTCTCGGCGGTTGGCATCGTTCTGCTGATCGCGCTTGCCCTGTTCGTCGCGCGCCGCACCAGCACGTCTCTGCGCAACGCCTTCGACGTTTTCGCCCGCCTGGAGCAAGGCGACCTGACGGTACGTCTGAATCGCGACAGCAAGGACGAGATCGGCCAGGTCATGGCCTCGGCGCAAAAGATGATCGACCGCTTCACCCAGACCCTCGGCTCGGTGCGGTCCTCGGCCGAGCAACTGCTCTCGGCCTCCACCCAGGTTTCGGCCACCTCGCAAAGCCTGTCGCAGTCGTCCTCTGAGCAGGCGGCCTCGGTGGAGGAGACTTCTGCCACCGTCGAACAGGCCGCAGCTTCGATCCGGCAGAACGCAGACAACGCCACCGCCGCCGACGCCCTGGCCCAGCAGGTGCTCGAACATGCCGACAGCAGCAAGGTCGCGGTCGCCCAAGCCTCCACGGCGATGCAGACCATCGCCGAGCGCATCTCGATCATCGACGACATCGCCTATCAGACCAATATGCTCGCGCTCAACGCGGCCATCGAAGCGGCGCGCGCCGGCGAGCATGGCAAGGGCTTTGCCGTCGTCGCGGCCGAGGTGAGAAAACTCGCTGAAAAAAGCCAGTCGGCCGCCAAGGAAATCGGCGACTTGGCTTCCACCACCGTCAAGCACGCCGACCAGGCGAGCCATCTGATCGCTGATCTCGTCAGGCTGAAAACAAAGAACTACGGTCTCGTTCAGGAAATCTCTGCAGCCACCACCGAGCAGGCGACCGGCATGCAGCAGATCAACCAGTCGGTGGCACAACTCTCGGCAATCACCCAACAGAACGCCTCGGCCTCCGAACAGCTCGCGGCTACCGCCGAGGAAATGAACGCGCAGGCCACCGAACTTCAGATGAAAATCGGTCAGTTCAAGATTGATGCCGAGCCCAGCCGCCCAGTCCCGTCCATCCCGCATTCGTCCCCCTCCGCACGCTCGCGCCCGGTCATGTCAAGCCCGGCACTGAATGCGGCAGGCGCGGGGGACTTTGTCAAATTCTGAATCATCCACCCTCCAAGGAGCCCAATATGACGACCGCTCTAGCAAACGCCCCTGTCGGCCTCGTGCCGCAACTGCCTGGCAACACACCGCCGGGCAGCGGCCAGTATCTGACCTTCACCCTGCAGAACGAGGTCTACGGCCTCGACATCCTGCGGG